>SLIS01000043.1 GCA_007135505.1 Halovivax sp. | reverse complement strand
TGGTGGACTGGAGTAATCACCTCGACAGCCGTTGGTCGAGGCGGCCGCCTGCAGGGGCGACTCAGGTGATCTCGATACATCCATGTAGGCGCCGGTGTGAGACGGGCACATGCTGGTCACGCTCGAGGGGATCGACGGCAGCGGCAAGACGACGGTCTGGGAGGCGCTGCAGGCGGAGTTTCCCGACGCGACGTTCACGCGCGAGCCGACCAACTCGTGGTACGGCGACGCCGTCGATCGCTCGATCGCCGACGACGACGCCGATCCACTCGCCGAGCTCTTTCTGTACACGGCCGACCACGCGGATCACCTCGCACGCGTGATCGAGCCGGCCCTGGAACGGGACGAGCTCGTCATCTCCGATCGATACGCCGACTCCCGCTACGCCTACCAGGGCGCGACGCTCGAGGGCGTGGTCACTCGACCGATGGAGTACGTCCGGGGCATTCACACCGCGTTCACGATCGAGCCGGACCTCACCCTGTACTTCGACGTCGATCCGGAAACCGGCGCCAGCCGGGCCGGGGCGACGAACAAGTTCGAGCGGGCGGCCACCCTCGCGAGCGTTCGGGAGAACTACGAGCGCCTGGTCGAAGCCGAACCCGGGCGATTCGTCCGCATCGACGCCACCCAGCCCCCGGAGGACGTGATCGAGCGGGCGATCGGGATCGTCGAGGACGCGACGCGCTGAACGAGCCGGCCGGACCGGCGAGAATCCTCAGTCCATCGCGATGTAAGTCTTCGTGTCGGTCACCCCGTCGAGCGACTGTACGCCCGTCGAGACGGCCTCGAGCACGTCGTAGACCTCGTCGGCGTCGACCTCGGCGATGATGTCGAAGTCGCCGGCGACGATGTGAGCGTCCGCCACCGATTCCACCGACTGAATCGATTCGAGCAAGCCCTCGGACTTGCCGGCGGACGTCTTCACCATGATGAACGCGTGGACCATCGGCGGTGTGGTACTATCTAACACGACTAAAGTGTTTGCCCGCCGAGAACGACCGGCCGGCTCCACGGGCTGGCAAACGGGGTAACCTTATTGACCGGGGCCAGTGTATCGGCTTCCATGCGGTTTGTTATCGTGGGTGCCGGCCGTGTCGGGCTGCGGACAGCCCGCGTCCTCCGGGAGGAGGGCCACGAGGTGACGCTGATCGAGCCGGACGAGTCCACGCGACGGCGAGCCGAGGCGGTCAATTTCGACGTGATCGCCGGCGACGGATCACGCGAAGAGACGCTCGAAGCGGCGAGAATCGCCGACGCCGACGCACTCGGAGCGCTCACCGGCGACCTCAACGTCAACTTCGCCGCCTGCATGATCTCGTCCCACCACCACTGCCGGACGATCATGCGGATCGACGACGACTATCGCGAGGAAATCTATCGCAAGTACGCCGACGAGGTGGACGAGGTGATCTATCCGGAGCGACTGGGCGCCATCGGCGCGAAGAACGCGCTGCTGGGCGGAACGATCCGTGCAATCGCCGACATCGCCCAGAACCTTCAGATCGTCGAGCTGACGATCACGACCGAGTCGCCCGTCGAAGGCTACACCGTCAGCGAACTCCAGCTGCCGGCCGACGCGACGGTCCTCGCACTGGCGAAAGCCGACTCACACTTCGAGATACCGGACCCCGACGAGGCCCTCGCGGCGGACGACCGCCTCGTCGTCCTGACCGACTTCGACGTGCTCGCGGACGTTCGCCAGATTCTGGTGGGCGAACCGGCCGACAGCCGAACGGCGAAAGCGGGAGGTGTCAACTGATGGTCACGGCATTCGTCATGGTCAAAGCCAACACGGGCGAGGCGGATCGACTCAAAGACGAGATCGAGCGGATCGACGGCGTCACGTCGGTCCACATCGTGGCCGGCGACGTAGACCTCATCGCGAAGACGCAGGTCGAGTCACCGGCGGCAGTCAAGGAGATCTCCGCGACGAAGATCCAGGGGATCGAGGGCATAGAAGGGACCCAGACCTACATCGCGATGGACTGAGACCCCCTGGTCGGGGCAGCCGGAGGAGACCGTTGGGAAGCGGGGCTGCTTTTACGAAGTAACGCGAAGAGAACGGGTTCCGGTTCTACAGCGGCGTTCCACCGCCATTCGCCGCCTGCTGACCCCGGCTCTGGGCGTTCGAGCGGAGCGTCGCCGCGGCCCCGCGATACTCGTATCCGGGAATCAGCCCCTGTGCGTACGTCCCCTCGACGAATTCGGCCAGCGCCTTGGCGTCCGCAACTCCCTCGGCGGCGTCCCAGGTCGTGTACGCGAGGGTCACCCGAATCGTCTCGCCAGTCCGGTCGACGATCGGGTCCTCGTGCGTGTCCGTCCGGGCGACCGTGAACGCGTCCTCGACGCGGCGCTCGAACGTCTCCGCCCAGTCGGTCTCGACGATCGGCGCGACGCCCTCGCCGACGACCACGGTCGAGAGCGACGGGACGGCAACCGTGACGCAAAACTGACCGTCGCGCTGGCCCTCGGCCGGTTCCGCGGTCACCGTCACGTCGAAGACGGTCGTGGTGAGCGCGTACCCGTCGTCGGACGGCTCGAACGCCTCGTGTTCCTCGAGTGCGCGCTCGACGGCCGTCGGAAGCTGTCTCTCGTCGGTCATCGGGTGAATCGACGTGCCGCTCGGAAAAGTGCGTTGCGTTGTCGCGGCAGTCGGGCGCGGTCCCACGCGTTAGCGGTCGAGTGTCGCCTCGAGTCGCTCGTCCAGCGTGCCGTCCGCGATCAGGCTCGCGGCCGCTTCGACGTCCTCAGTCAGCGGCCGATCCCCGTCGAGCGGCGGGACGACCGTCCGGACGAGGGCGTAGACGGCTTGCGTCCCGCACCCGTGCGAGAGGTCCTCGTCGACGTATTCGGCCGCTTCGGCGGCCGTACACAGCTCGGTCGCGATCACGTGTCTGGCGTTCTCGAGTGCGGTCCGCGCGTGGAGTGCGGCCT
>SLIS01000181.1 GCA_007135505.1 Halovivax sp. | reverse complement strand
CGCCTCCAATTGTGGCTGGGCTGGATAGGCTCCACAACCGGTCCCCCAGTAGAGTTGATCGATGACGCCGGCTCCACCCGCCTCGAACAACCCGGCGAAGGTCTTCTCGAAGTACTCCGGCCGCGTATGTGCGGTATACGTGAGGTTCTCGAGATTCACGTATATATTGTCGTACCGCGCGATTTGCCACGCTACCTCTTCGGTGAACACCATCCCTCCGTGGACGATCGAGAAGTTGAGTTCCGGGAAGCTCGTCGCTGCCGCCTCAACGTCTTCCTGATGGAAGTGATTCATCGGCACGGAGCCAAGCGGCAGTGCCTTGTGAACTGAAACGAGGTCGATACCCAACTCCGCAGCCTTCTCGAAGACCGGATACGCGACGTCCGAATCGGACATATACCAGGCATCGTACTCGCCATCTGTACTCCACGACGAGGGGTACAATTTAACTCCAACCGGATCGAGTTCCTCCGCCTGCCGTTCGAGTTTCTCGATCGCATCCTCTCCCTCAAGCGGGTCGACAGCTGCCATCGTCATGAATCGCTGTGGCCAGCGATTCTTCGCTTCTTTCGCCTTCTCGACGGCATTGAGGCCGTCGTGGAAAACATTGATTGGCGTCGCGTGGAATGTTGCGATGTCCGTTTGACTCTCTTCGAAGAGCATCGTTGCGGCCTCCTCAACGCTCCAGTCTCGGAGATACTCTTCCTTCGAAAGAGTGAGTTCTTCTGGCGCCTCAGCATGGAATGTATCGTACACCATCTGAGCCACCTGTGGAGCGTACTCGTCGACGCGATAGTTCGACTTATCAAGGTTGTATGCGTGCGATACTGAATCGATGACAAATACGTCGTCCGGAATCATTTATGTTTATTGTGTGCTTGTTGCATGGCCGGTGAGAATGTCAAATCCCCGCCGGTTGTCATTCGACGAACTATTCATCTCTAGCTAATCATCTGTCGGCTTAAATATTTGCATTAATCAGATCAATCACAGTTGATACATTGTGTTGACTCTATCACTGTATTAGTTATATGGGCACGTCATCCAACGTTGTATTCGGAAGCACGCTATTTGTGCTCGTTTCTCTCGTGAAATGCATCAAGGACGTCCGCAGCGATCTCCATATCAACCTCGGTGGGCGCGCCGCTAATTCCGAGACCGCCGACCAGCGTGCCGTCGCGTTCAAGCGGAAAGCCACCACCGAACGTGATGAGCCGACCGTCGTCGCATGTTTGGAGCCCGTAGGCAGAGCCGCCGGGTTCGGCCATCTTGCCCGCTTCGTGCGTTGGACCCTGCAACGCCGCAGCCGAGTAGGCTTTGTCCATCGAGACGCTGACGCTCGCCAGCGGTGCATCGTCCATTCGGTGGACAGCAATGACATTACCTTCCGAATTCGTGATCGTAACGACGATTTCGACATCTCGATCAACTGCTTCACCTTCTGCGACGTCCATCAGTTTTTCGCCATGTCAAGTGGTATTGACTCGACCATACACTACGATATCACTGACGGAGAGTACAATAAATGTATCTCTCAGAGTGAGTTTGAAAACGGATAGTTCTGTGTCGTATAGCTGGTGACGGCAACCGACCCGCTCAGTTGAACGGCAAACGGACACTGATTGATTTGAACTGGGGACTGATGCTAATCATTTCCCCTCTCCCCCGAATGACGTTGTTGGGCGTAATTCTCCCTTCTCTCCACAGGTTATACAGTGTTCGGCTTCCGCAGAAAAAACCGTCCCACATTCCAGGCATGCGTACAGGCTATCTTCGCCGTGCTTGTCTTCAGTTGATACCATAGCTGATCCTGTGGATGTCGAATATTATAATGCTATCTCTCCGATTGATCAATCGAACACTGTCTTCCTATGCAGGGTGGAGAGTGAACCGTCGCTTGTGCGACTCGGAACTCGCAGCCTCGTGTTCCGAATCCAATAAATCTCGAACAACATATTCCCGCCCTGGCATCCACGAACGGATTATCAACGTTGTCGGTCGACAGCAAGCGATCACCGTTGATCAAGACAAGCGTCCTTGCAGTCGGTGTCAGAGCGTTCGTCGCAACTGACTGAACTTCTTCTAACTTTCACACATTCATTTGATATTTGTCTAATGAATGTGGCGGACATCCATTTATGCCAGTACGAGCGTAAAGAGTGTTGTGTGTTATCTTCTACCGTGTTGAATACTATCGAAATGCGTGTGACCAATGAACAGTGATGAAGAAAAGGCCGAAATATGATCCCGGCAGTTGGTCAATCAGATGATCCACTCAGTGACTAGCCGTTGACTGCCTTGTCATGTTTGAGTCCTTGTAGACGTCCTTAATCCAAATCAAGGGACGTGGAGATTCGAGTTAGTAGGCCCTGAGATACGGCGTGAGCGTGTCCCAAATACCTCAATGAGGCAAGACGCACCGTTGAACAAGCGACGCGTGGCTCTCGCACGTGTTCCAGAACTTGTGTTTACATCCATCCGGGAGCGCATTGCAGCCATGGGGAGTCTCCAACCACCGATGTGCCAGATAATGCATGCTGAAAAGTATCATATTCAAAACAATTGATTTATATTGGTTGATATATATGTTGGGTACATGGCTCACGAGAAGCCACGGGGATCGCTAGGTACAGATGCGTCTCGACGCAAATTCCTGAAGGCGACCGGTGCAACTGGGATTGCAGCAACCGTTGCAGGGTGCTTCGGTGGAGGCGGCGAAGGATTAGCTGACTTCATCCCGGATGATGCGGCCGTCGATGATCCGGACGGAGAAGAAGTCGAGGAACTCGAATACGTATCACTGAGTGAAGATGCACACCCGATCCGATACCAGTGGACAGTGATGCACTCGGATAATCTGGAGGAGCTCGGGTTCCAGATTGACTTTCAAGCACCCGCCGTTCCACGATATATCGAACGCGGATTCGTCGAACGGAACT
>SLIS01000025.1 GCA_007135505.1 Halovivax sp. | reverse complement strand
GTCGTTGCGGCCGAGGACGGGGTCGAACGGCCTCTCCAGGGCGTCGATGCCACGCTCGAACCAGGGCGACAGGTCGGCCGTGAGGTCGGAGAACGGTGAATCAGCGTGGCGCTCGAGTGCGCGGTCGACCCGGTCTCGGAAGTACGTCGGCCAAGCTTCCCGGCGCTCCCCCACGGTCAGGATTTCCGGGTCATCGGCAGGTCGTTCACCGCATAGCTCCAGGCCATCGTGACGGACGTGACCGAATGCGTCGACCGCCGGGAGCGAGTGCAATTCGGCCAGGTACTGCCCCGTCTCCCGGGCGAGCCGGCCGAGCGCGTCGTCCGCGAGTCGACCCACGTGTTCGTAGGCGACGTCTTCGCCGGGGAGTGCGTGCATGACGTACGCAGGGGTC
Organism: Halovivax sp.; assembly: GCA_007135505.1. Next base: position 2,548 of record SLIS01000025.1, on the reverse strand, counting down.
GGGAGGGTCTCGTGGTCGTCGACGACGCCGACGACCTCGGGGACGGGGATCGACGTGTGTGTCTCGAGAACCGCCTGCAGTCGCGCTTCGGTCGGAATCGCCCAGTCTCGCCCGTCAGGGGAGGCCTTGACGTACAGCGTTCGGGTCGACTCGCCGTCGCTCGTCTCGACCCGATAGACCGAACAGAATCCCCGTTCTACTGGCGTCGCCTCACGAACCGTCCACGTCGGTTCGATAGTCCGAACGATTGCCTCGAGGTCGGCTCTCGAGAGCGTTCTGGCGTCGGGGACATCGTCCATGTGGCGGGTGACTCACGTGATCCCCTAAAGGGTACGGGTGCGAGCGGGTGCTATGCCACGCTCGCGGGCGGTCGACGTCGACCCGCAGGGTATAGGAAGGTGGTACACCGATATCGATCCACCTCGAGACGCATCACTCACCACTCACCATGCACCACTCACCATGAACCACCACGACCTCTCACACCCGCTCGAGACCGGCGTGACGGGCTATCCCGACGATCCACCAGTCGACATCGAACGAGTCGCGACGGTGGCCGACGACGGCTACGCCGTCTCGCGACTGGCGTTCGGCTCTCACGCTGGCACGCACGTCGATGCCCCAGCACACATGCTGGCGGACGGCCCGACGCTCGATGACTTCGATCTCGATACCTTCCACTTTCGGGCTGTGGTCGCCGACTGTCGCCCGCTCGAGGCCCGAGAACCGATCGACGGGGCCGACCTCGAGACCGCCGTGGGCACAGACACGACCGACGTCGATCTCTGCATCTGTCGAACCGGCTGGGACGCCCACTGGGGAACTGATCGCTATCTCGAGCATCCGTATCTGACAGCCGACGCCGCCGATTGGCTGCTCGAACGCGGCCTCCACGTTGGGATCGACGCGTTGAACGTCGATCCGACGCCGGCACCGACGTCGACCGACGCTGCGATCCCCACAGACGACGAGCCGACGGACTACCCGTTTCACCTGGCGATGTTCGCCGAGGAACGACTCCTCCTCGAGAACCTCCGGAATCTCGAGGTGCTTCCGACGGATCGCCCGTTCGTCGTCCACGCCTACCCGGTCTCCATCGCGAACGCGGACGCGTCGCCCGTTCGAGCGGTTGCCATCCTTGAGTGACGTCGGTGGTAACGCGAGGTGACCCAGGACGCACAGACGCCAAAATCACGGAACGCTTTTCTCCCGGTCGTTCCTTTCTTTTTCCACATGGTTCCGTCGTCGGTCGTCGTCACGTTCGCCGGGCTCGCGGTGATCGGACTCGTCGCCGCCTTCGTCTACCGGGACGCGAGCCGTCTCGAGTTTCAACGGCCACGGCTGTGGACTGCCTTCGTGGCTACCACGATGCTCGCTGGTCTCCTTCTGTACGTATTCGTGGAGTCGGTACCCGTCCCAGGGTTGCTCGTTTTCGTGCTGGTCGGTCTCGTGTTCTACCTGTTCGAGCGCGACGACGCCGTCCACGGCGACGTCGGTGCTGACCCGCACGAGTTGCCGGGTCACCCAGGTGGCGACTCGCCCGAGTCGGAAACGACGGCCAAACCGAACGACGACAACGAGCGATAAGCGCTGTCGCAAGCCGACCGAGCGGGATTGTCCCAGTGTATCCCGCCACATCTTTGCCCACCCGCCACCTACGCACAGACATGGCACAGGCACGAGCAACGTTCGGCGGTGGCTGTTTCTGGTGTATCGAAGCCGCGTTCAAGGAACTCGAGGGAATCGACTCCGTAACCTCGGGCTACGCCGGCGGTCACGTCGACGATCCCAGTTACGAGGCCGTCTGCACCGGCGAGACGGGACACGCCGAAGTCGTCCAGCTCGAGTACGATCCCGACACGATCAGCTACGACGAACTCCTCGAGATCTTCTTTACGGTGCACGATCCGACGCAGCTGAACCGCCAGGGCCCCGACGTGGGGAGCCAGTATCGATCCGCGATTTTCACCCACGACGATACTCAGCACGACCTCGCGACGGCGTTCCTCGACGAACTCGAGGCTGCCGACGTCTACGACGACGATGTCGTCACCGAGGTCGAGGCCCTGGAGACGTTTTACCGGGCCGAGGAGTACCACCAGGACTACTTCGAAAAGAACCCGACCGACGCCTACTGTCGGATGCACGCTGCACCGAAAATCGACAAAGTTCGGGAACGGTTTACCGATCGACTGACGGAGCCGTCGACGTAGTCGCCCCGGGAGCCGACCGCCGATCCGCGTTCGAACCACCCGGTTTCGCCCAAGTCCGTCGGTCTTCGTCCCACCATCCAGTCGCTGTGAGCGCACGACGGGTTGGCCGTGAAATGGCCGCGAGCTATTAGTACCCGTCCACGAACACGATAGATACGACCGATCAATGGACGAGGTGCTCACGAGTCGAGACCGCCTGCTCGAAGTACTCATCGAGCAGCCGCACACGAAACCCGAACTCGTCAACGCGCTCTCGATTTCCCGATCGACGGTCGACCGGGGAATCACGGCATTGCTCGAATCGGGGTGTGCCGACCAGCAAGAGTCCGTCTATC
>SLIS01000163.1 GCA_007135505.1 Halovivax sp. | reverse complement strand
GCTTTTGTTCTGTGCACCTTTTAGGAATATTTCTGAAATATATAAAGAAATAAAGTGGATCTTACGCTATATCCGTTCTGAAACGACCGACAAAGACTGTAGTAGCGACAGCACTGCGGTGTGGTGGATCCACTTTGTATATTGCTCCTTCAAGTACTACGTTGAGAATGCAACCGACTGTCTAAAAGGGTAATACCAACGTGATTTGGATCGTATGAGATTCTCAGTCACCCATAGTCGTCCGACCCCCTTCCGTCACCGCGCTTGAATCACCGAACTCTGCTGCTCAGACGGAGAACCCTGCAGTCGGAGTCGGGCTAACACGCGCGAGCGGGCTTTGCCGGCGCTACAGGCAGCGCTCCATCTCGCCTTCGCCGCGGTCGTGTGCTGTCGTCTCGAACCCGGCCGACCGGTAGAGATCCATCGCGATGCAATTGGTTCGAGAGACGGTCAGCCAGACGTGGTCGATCCCGTTTGCCGCGCCGTGCCCGAGCAGCCCGCGAATGAGGTGCGTGCTGACTCCCGCCTTCTGGTAGGCCGGTCGGACGACGGTCGCCAGTTTGGTGGTGTCATCGTACGGGATCAGGACAACGCGTCCGACCACGTCGTCCCGATGGCGAACGGCGGTGTTCACCCCATCCTCGAGGAGCGCATCGATCCACTCGCGGAGACTGCTTGCTGCTCGCGAAACGGTTCGTCATAGAATTGGACGGGCGGATTCGAACCGCGAAGGCTCGAATCCTCTCGCCTTCTGGGCCCGAATCCGCGAGGACATTCGCCGCTCGCGGAATTGCTCGCGGCAGAAGTAGTCCCGGGCGGATTCGAACCGCCGTCATAGGCTCCAAAGGCCCATATGATTGGCCACTACACCACGGGACTTCTCACGTCGTTCGAAGCCCCGTGTACCTCGCAAATCCGTTCGGATTTGCTCACCACCACGGGACTCCTCGTTCATCCTCGAGTACTCGCAGTTCCAGCAGAACTGCGTTCACTTGGGGACTCCAGTTGCGAGATATGAGATGCCCGCACAATAGTGTTACTTTTCGTCTCGAGCCAGCCCCGCCGTCGGCGACTTCTCCGAACGATGCCCACCACTCGAGAACGCCCACCCCTCAATCAGTTCGCGGAATCGACCGCGCGCCGAGGCTGAAGGCGACGACGGCCAGCACGGCTAAAATCGCAAAGTTCGCCACTGCGGGCTCGATACCAGCCACGTCAGCAGTTCCAGCCTCAGGGAACGTTGCCGCACGGACCCCGCGAGCGAAGTACGTCAGCGGCGAGACGTTCACGAGCGGTTCGAACCAGCCGGGGAGTTGCTCGAGCGCGATGAACGTCTCCGAGAGGAACAGTAGCGGAAGTCCGATGGCGTTGCTCGCGGCGATGGCTCCGTCCTGGGAGTCGGTGTAGCTGCCAAGCATCGCGCCGATGCCGCAGAAACAGACGACGCCGACGAGGATATAGGGGACGAGCCAGAGCGAGAACGCGATCTCTGCCCCCGTCAGGACAACCACGAGCGCGAGGATGAGCACGCTCGCAAGGCCGATGATGGTGGCATTGACCAGCGTCTGGGCGAGCAGCCACTCGCCGCGGGTCACCGGCGTCGTCGCGAGTTTTTCGAAGCGGTTCCCCTCGCGGTGGCGCGCGACCTCGCTCCCCATCCGCGAGAGCGGGGTAAAGAGCACGACGACGGCGAGATAGGCCGGCACGTAGTACGCCGGCGGCTCCGTGAACAGCCCCTCGCCCGTCGGATCCGTTCGCACGAGCGCGCCGAAGATAACGATCAGGATCACCGGGAAAAAGAAGGTGAAAAAGACCGCGGTTCGGCGACGAACGAACGAGCGCCAGCCCGCGCTGGTCTCGGCTCGAATGCGACGCAGTCGGCTCACGCCGTCTCACCCGTGCGAGTGAGGTCGTCGGTGGCGGCCTCGTCGGCAGGTTCGTCGCCAGCGCGATCAGTGTGCTCGAGTTCCGTCCGATCCGCCAGTGCGAGGTACACGTTCTCGAGGTCCGGTTCGGCCCACGAGAGGCTGGTGTACTCGATCCCGCGATCCTCGAGGTAGTCGACGATCGTTCCGATCTCCGCGGGTGCGATCTCGCGGACGACGACCGCGCTTTCCGAGTTCCGACCCCGAACTCGGCTCCGTTCCGGGCGGGAAACGGGGACCTCGAGGTCGTCGAAGGCGTCGAGATCGGCGGCCGTCTCGATCGTGAGACGACTCGAGCCGCCGTGTTCCCGAACCAGCGCGTCGGGCGTGCCGCGAGCGACGAGCGAGCCGTCGGCGAGCAGACCGACGCGGTCGGCGAGCCGTTCGGCTTCGGCCATGTCGTGGGTGGTGAGGACGACGGTCGTCCCGTCCGCTGCGAGGTCCTCGATCAGCCGCCAGACCGTTCGACGCCCCGCGGGATCGATCCCCGTCGTCGGTTCGTCCAGAAAGAGGACGTCGGGGTCGTTGACCAGCGTCGAGCCGACGCAAACGCGCCGTTGCTGGCCGCCCGAGAGATTCTCGTACCAGGTGTCGCCGGTATCCGCGAGTCCGACGTCGGCGAGCACCGCGTCGGGATCCCGCGGATCGTCGTACAGTCCGGCGTAGTAGGAAAGCAGTTCGCGCGCGCTGAGTCGATCCGGCGGGGAGAAGTCCTGCGGGAGGACACCGAGTCGGTCCCGGTCGATGGCCGTCGGCGCGTCGCCGAGCACTCGAGCCGAGCCCGAATCGGGGTCGGTCGTCCCCGTCAACGCGCGCACGAGCGTCGTCTTTCCAGCCCCGTTGGGGCCGATCAGTGCGAATACCTCGCCGCCCGCGACGGAGAGCGACGCCCCCGACAGCGCGACCGTCTCGCCGTAGGTTTTCTCGAGGTCCGTCGCTTCGACCACGGCTTCGGCTTCCATACGGCCGGCTATCCACCCGTCGCGGGTAAGCGGTTCGATTTCGTCGGTCGGCTCG
>SLIS01000155.1 GCA_007135505.1 Halovivax sp. | reverse complement strand
CGAGGTCGGCGCCGACCGGGTGCCGGTGGTGGTCCAGACGATCACGAACAACTCGACGGCCGGCCAGCCGGTCAGCGTCGAGAACACCCGTCGCGTCCGTGCGTTCGCCGACGAGATCGACGCGACGTTCGTGATCGACGCCTGTCGGTTCGCCGAGAACGCCGCGTTCGTCCGTCGGCGCGAGCCCGAGTTCACCGAGGCCGCGGTCGACGAAATCGCCCGCGAACAGCTCTCCTACGCCGACGCCGTCGTCATGAGCGGGAAGAAAGACGGGCTGGTCAACGCCGGCGGCTTCGTCGCGACCGACGATCCCGACCTCTACGACCGGTGCAAGCAGCGAGCGATCCTCTACGAAGGCTTTCCGACCTACGGCGGGATGGCCGGTCGCGACCTCGCCGCGATGGCCGTCGGCCTCCGGGAAGCCGTCGAGAAGTCGTACGTCGAAGATCGCCTCGAGTCGGTCCGGACGCTCGCGTCCCTGCTCGAGGACGCCGGCGTCCCGATCTACCGGCCGGTCGGCGGTCACGCGGTCTACCTCGACGCCGGCGAGGCGCTCTCACACCTCCCGCCGTCTTCGTTCCCCGGCCAGGCGCTGGTCTGTGAACTCTACCGAGAAGGCGGCGTCAGGGGGGTCGAACTCGGTAGCTTCGCGTTTCCAGACACCGAGCGACCGGAACTGGTCCGGCTGGCCGTCCCGCGTCGTACCTACCACCGCGAGCACTTCGAACACGTCGCCGAGACCGCCGAAACCGTCCTCGAGTCGGCGGCGACGGTCGCTGGCCTCGAGCTGGCGAGCGAGCCGGCGATGCCCGAGATCAGACACTTTACGGCCGAACTCGAGCCACGATCCGGGCCCTGATAGGAACCGAGTGCCGGCCTACGAACTCGAGACGAGCCCCCGTGCTCGGTCCCGGATCGATGGCTCGGGCTCGGGTTCGCGTCCGAGCTGCTGTTTTGCGACGGTTCGAATCCCCTGTTTCGCGGCGTCGGACTCCGCGACGCCGACGAGCCAGTCGGGGACGCTGTCTTCGATCTCCGCGCGCTTTTCGGTTTTGAGCTGGCTATACTGTCGGAGCGCGACGCCGATCCCGATGAACAGCCCGGCGTCGAGCAGTTCCCGTCGGAACCGGTTCCGGTCGTCGCGAACCGCGATCGCCTTGAGCAGCGAGAGAACGCCGATTCCGAGGTACAGTTTCGACGTCTTCGCTGGGTCGCCTGAGAGTAACCGTTTGAACGCCATGCGCCGCGACGTACCACGTTCCCGTCCTTAAAATTGCACTCGGCAACTCCGACCGGAGCGGCTCATACGGATTGCTGTACCGATTTACCGGCGGAACCGCCGGACAGGTCGTGGTTGCGCCGGAACTGACGTACAGTAGTCCGTATCAGTCGCCGATTTCCGACTCCCACGCATCGATCCACTTTTCGAGGTCGCCCTCGAGGTCGTCGTAGGTCGCCGTTACCGCCTCGTCGGGTTCGATGGCGTAGTCGACGAACGCCTCTTCGACTCCGACGTACTCCTGTTCGACCGCGGGAAACTGGACGTTACGGGTCGCGAGTTCACCCTGTGCCTCCCGGGAGAGGACGAAATCGAGGAACTCGTAAGCGAGTTCGGGTTCGTCGGTCCCCTCGAAGACGGCCATCCCTTCGACGCTGCGGAACGCCTCGTCGTCGGGAGTGGCGACCTGGTGGCGCTCGAGGTCCCGCTCGGCGACGGTCGCTGCGACCTGATCCGTCGTGTAGGAGACGACCATCGATCGCACTCCCTCGAGGTAGCTGGCCTGATAGGCGCTGGTCCAGGAACGGCGAACCTCGAGCCCGTTCTCGAGGAGCCCCTGCCAGTACTCGAGGTAGTCGTCGCCGTAGGTCGCGATCGTCCACAGCAGGAACGCCCGACCTGGTGTAGAGTACCGGGGATCCTGTACGAGGAGGGTGTTCTCGTAGCGCTCTTCGAGCAGGTCGTCGAGCGTTTCGGGAGCCGAGAGGGTCCGACCGTCGTAGACGGGCGTGACGTAGCCGACGCCAAACGGCACGATCCGTCCGTCGGGATCGTCGAACGCGACCGTTTCGCGAATTCGGGACTCACGCTGGAGTCGCGACCGATCCAGCGTCTCGAACAGCGAGACGTCGGGTTCGGCATCGGCCAGGACGAGCCCGTCGACGGACAGGCCGAGATAGACGTCGGCGTCGATCTCCGCGCCCAGTCGGGCCCGCTGGACGTAGTGATCGATGCCGGATTCGGGCACCGTCCACTCGAGTTCGGCGTCCGGAAACTGCTCTTCGAAGGCCTCGGTGAGCCACTCGCCGGCGGGGGTTTCGCCCGTCACCATCGACGAGTAGGTCGCGATGCGAAGCGTTCCGTCGTCGTCGCTCCCACCGTTCTCCTCGTCGTCTACGGGTTCGTCATCGTCGTCCTCGGGTTCCTCGTCGGTCGCCGGCGAAACACACCCCGCGAAGCCGACCCCTGCAGCGGCCGCCCCGGTATGGACGAACGTCCGTCGCCTCATTGGTCAGTGCACTCGCCCCGATGGCTTAAGCGTCGGGTCCGGAGCTCCTCCTCGAGCCGAAGAATTTTATCGTTCGGGTGAGAGTCACCCCTGTGACACCGACGCCGACCGCGACGACGGATCGAACCCGCCGATACGTGCTGGCGGGTATCGTCGTTGCCCTCGGGATCGTCACCGGAGCGATCCTCCTCGAGGTTCTCGGGACGATTCTCCTCGCGTTGACGGTCGCGTACGTCCTCATGCCGGTTCAGGGCTGGCTGGTTCGACGGGGACTCACCGAGTGGACGGCCGCCGCGTTGGCGACGCTCATCGGCTTCGTCACTGCAGTCGTCGTCTTCTCAGCGATCTTCTTCACGCTGTATGTCAGGATCGTTCAGGTGATCGAAATCGTCGAGGAGTTTCAACGGGAGATCCCGGTGTCGGCGTTCGAGATGACGTAT
>SLIS01000079.1 GCA_007135505.1 Halovivax sp. | reverse complement strand
TTGCTCCTCGGCGCGGTGTTGCTCGTCGTCGGTGTCACGGGCATCCTCGGGGCCGTCGAGCGCTGGATCGGCGAACCGGTCGTCCGCGGGGTGCAGTTCGCCGTCGGGTTGCTCCTGATCGAGACGGGGTTCGGCCTGGCGGTCGGCGAGGTCTGGCTCGCACTGGCGAGCGTGGGGATCGTCGCGGTCGTGGCGGCGAGCGGGTACCGGACGGCCAGCGGGCTCGCCGTGCTGGTCGTGGCGTTCGGCCTGACCGTCTGGACGGCCGGACTCCCCGCCCCGCAGTGGCCGGGCGCCCCGCCGACGCCCGCCTACGGCGACGCGCTCACCCGGGCGACCCTCGAGGGGACGCTGGCTCAGCTCGCGATGACGGTCGGCAACGCCGCGCTCGCGACGTCGCTGCTGTTCGCCGACCGCTTCGACGCCGACGTCTCGCCGGACTCGCTGTCGACGAGCATGGGGGTGACCAACCTCCTCGCGATCCCGGCCGGCGGCATTCCGATGTGTCACGGCTGCGACGGCGTCGCGGGCAAGCACGCCTTCGGCGCCCGGACCGGCGGCGCGAACGTCGTCGCCGGGGTCGGCTTCCTCGCCGGCGCGTTCGTCCTCACCGGCGCGCTCGTGGCCGCATTCCCGGTCGCGATGCTCGGCGTCCTCCTGGTGCTGATCGGCGTCTCGCTCGCCAAGAGCGTGCTGCAATCGTCTATGCTATGGCTCTCGGTCGCGATCGGGCTCGGCTCGCTGCTCGTGAACCTGGGCGTTGCCTTCCTCGCCGGCGTCGCGGTGTACCTGCTCGTTCGGCGGACGGGCCGGGGCGTGTAGCACCCCGTGCCGCTCGCGTATACCTCCTCGACTCACCGCCGAATTCGTACTCGGCGGTCCGCGGCACGAATGCTTATTATGATCGAGATAATATTATCGTGTGCATAATGTTTGGCCGGGATCGAGAACAGGACTGGCTCCGCTCGCACCTCGAACGGGACGACCGCCAATTCCTGGTCGTTTACGGGCGGCGACGGGTCGGGAAAACGACGCTGGTCACTGAGATACTCGACGAAATCGCCGCCCCATCCGTCTATTACCTCTGTGACCAGCGTGGTACCGAATCGAACGCCCTGGCCTTCGCTCGCCGCTGTGCGTCGGCCTTCGACGATGTCGAGCCAGCCGTGGAGGGGTTCACCGATGCCTTCAACTACCTGACGAACAGGGTGGATGGACCGTTCGTCGTGGCGATCGACGAGTTCTCGTACCTCGTCGAAGCGGACGAATCGATCCCGTCGGCCTTTCAGACGATCCTGGACGACGTTCTCGACGGCACGGAGATATCACTCGTTCTTCTTGGCTCCTCTATCTCGATGATGGAAGAGGGAGTCTTGAGCTACGAAAGCCCGCTATACGGCCGCCGAACCGGCCAGTGGCGACTCGAACCGATGCTGATCGACGAAATCGGCGAGTTCCTTCCGTCGTACGATCCCATCGAGCTGGTCGAGGCCTACAGCGTCGTTGGTGGCGTTCCAGCGTACGCCGAACAATTCGACAAAGGTGTCTCACTCCCGACCAATATTGAGCGGCACGTTCTCTCGAAAGGGTCCTATCTGTACGAAGAACCGGACTTCCTCCTTCGCCAGGAACTGCGCGAACCCGCGACGTACATGGCGATCCTCGAAGCGATGGCAAGTGGTGCCAGTCGCGTCACCGAAATCGCAAACGAGATTGACAAACCGGCGAGTAGCCTCTCTCGGTACCTGGAGAACCTGGACCGACTCGCGATCGTCGAACGGGAGCGACCCGTAACCGATCCGGACGGGCGCGGACTGTATCGGCTGACTGACCACTTCCTGCGGTTCTGGTTCCGGTACGTCGCGCCGAACCGCTCGACGCTCGAACGGGGCCGAACGGAACCCGTTCGCGAATCGGTGATGGAGACGCTCGCCACCCACACGAGCTGGACGTTCGAAGACGTGTGCCGTCGCGCCGTCGAACACCCGGACTTCCCGATCGCGTGTTCCCGCGTTGGTCGATGGTGGTACGGTGAGCTGGAAGTCGACGTCGCCGGCGTGAACGAACGGACAAATTCGCTCCTCTTGGGGGAGTGTAAATGGACGACCGATCCGGTCGGGCTCGAGCTACTCACTGACCTCGAATCGGTCGAATCGGAGGTCCGATGGCGGGGAAGCGATCGGTCGGTCACGTACGCGCTGTTCTCGAAAAACGGTTTCACCGACGGGCTTCGTAGCGCCGCACGAAACCGCGAGGACGTGACGCTCTGGTCGGCCGCCGACGTCGTCCACCTGTATAACTCGTGAACGAGACGTTACTGGAGAGTTTGCTGCTCGAGACTTAGTGAAAAATAAGCATCCGGATTGATTCGAACCGATCACAATCGCAACGCTCGACGAGGCCATGTTTGGCGGCGACACTGACGACTTCCTTCGACCGTCGGTCGACCAGAGGGAACCGTCCGATACCGGGCAGCCGTCACTTCACCGAGTCGATTGCCGCCTCGTACCCCTCCCGGCTCACCGTATACCGGTGGAGGTCGTCGACACCGTCGTCCATCGGCACCCAGTTTCGCAGGACGCCGTCGTACCGACCTCCGTGGGCCTCGACGTAGCGCTCGATGGCTCGCCTCGACTTCTCGTTGCCCTCGTTGTACCCGGCCGTGACCAGTTCCAGGTCGAGGCGGCCGAACGCGAGGTCCATCAGCGCGGCCGCCCGCTCGCCCGAGTACCCGCGTCCCCAGAACGGCTTCCGCAGGATGAGCCCCAGTTGGCCCGTTCGACCTTCCCACTGACACCGCAGTGACGTCAGCCCGGCCAGTTCGCCCGCCCCCTCCTCGTCCGGTTTCGGACGAACGGCGTACGCCGCGCCCTCGGCCTCGTCCCAGCGGCGTTCGGCGTCGTCGTATCGGCCGCCGATGTGCTCGATGAAGTCGAGTGAGTCCTTCGGCGTTC
>SLIS01000188.1 GCA_007135505.1 Halovivax sp. | reverse complement strand
GAGCGACGGTTTCCAACGAATCGATCGCCTCGATCGAGTCGGTATCGAAACTCGTGTCTGTGACGGCAGGAGCACCATCAGTTTAGCCTACTCGAAAACGTATACCTATCACCGAACAGTCAGTCCCAAAGTGAGATTTTTCCTAGACGAGTGGAGTGCCGATAGTCGTCATCCAACCATCCGAGTGAAAGCGTCAATGTCGCGGTTGCGAGCGTCCAGGGAAACAACTCGTGGCCGTCAGTCGGCTGAAAATTGCGGGATACAGAACGCCTACTTGCGAAACATATGTCTGTATATTGAGTATACCTAAGCGCGCTCTCGCCGTGGGTGCGCTACGATGAGTAGATTTAGCTCGGATGGACCACTGCAGATCTCGGCGTGGCAGTTTGCGGCCGTGGTCGTCGCGATAATCGCGTTGACCGGACTCACGGTGGCGGCGGTCACCCTCTCCTATGAGGACGAGATCAGGGCCAACTACGGATCGGTCGAACAGCAACCGTCCGATCTTACGATAACTGATGTTTCACACCATGGACCCGGAAGCGCCGTCGATCAGGTCCACGTCGACGTCAAGAACACGAACGAGAAGCCGGTCGCAGCGAACGTAGGAGCGGCGCTCATGAACGGCGACGACGCGGTCGTCGCGGACGCGGAAGAGACGGAACTCATGTGGCAACCCGGCGAGGAAGCTACAGTTCCGCTCGACGTGCCGACGACGCCGGGAAGCGAGTTGGCCACGACGGATATCAGCGTGACTGAGATTCCGATGGACAAGAGCGAATCCGACAAGATGACACCTGTGAGCGACCTCGCGAAGCAAGAGGAAACCGCCCCGGTGGCGATCGGCCAGACACCGGACGAGATTGCGGTAACTGACGTGACCCACGACGGCTCCGGCGAGTTCGTCGACGAGGTGCAGGTCGACGTCGAGAACACCGCCGAGGAACCCGTCCCGATCGACGTGGCGACGACGCTCGCAAACGGCAAGGACGTCGTCACCGAAGCGGAGGAGACCGGACTCGTCGTGCCACCCGGTGAATCCGGCACTGTGCCGGTTGGCGTCGAACCGATGCCGGAAGACGAGTTCGACCAGACGGAAGTCGACGTGTCACAACCACCAACCGGAGCCGTCGACGTCGACGAAGCGGAGATCGTGACGGAGCAACCGAACGGTGACACGCTCCCCGGAATGACGGTTCAGCAGACGCCGACCGACGTCAAGGTAACTGATACGAGACACGACGGTTCCGACGGATTCGTCGACGAGGCGCAGGTCGAAGTCATGAACACCGCCGAGGAACCCGTCCCGGTTGGCGTGCAAGCAACGCTCGTCGACGACAAAGCGACTGTCGCGAAAGCCCAAGAGGCGGAGGTCCTACCGCCCGAAGAAACCGTTCTCGTTCCGGTCGACGTCGAGCAAACGCCGGAAGACGAGTTCACCGAGACGGAGATCGTCGTCACGGACGTTCCGGACGACGAGGATGACGATACCGAGACGACGCCGTAAACCCGCGCAGAATCGCACAGTAACAGCGGTCCCCGGAAAGGAGTCGACACGCGCTTCGCCAACACGGTACAACAGGGTCCACATTGCTGTTTTTCGCCGGATCAGGTTCCTAGTTTAAATTCTCACGAGACGTATCTCATCTCGAGATGAGCACCGTCGTACCGATGTTTATGATGCCGGGCGGGCCCGAACTGTTGATCATCTTCTTCATCGCCATCCTCCTGTTCGGATCGGCGAAGCTCCCCGGCCTCGCACGCGCCGCTGGCGAGTCGATGGGTGAGTTCCAGAAGGGCCGTGAACGGATCGAACACGAACTGGTCGAGATGAGAGCGGACGCGACGTCAGCGGTCGCTCCCGACCCCGAATCCGAGGCTGAAGCCGAGACCGAACTGATCGTCGACTGACGCCGTTTTTTGCGGGCTAATACTGCTATAACAGAATTCCGACCAGTCACTGCGACGCATCGACGCTGGCGGTCGGATGGGGCTCACGAGTCGGACGACGACTGTGTGGTAAGCACCGTGTTTCTGGCGACGTTGGCGACCGCTCGCCGAAGGCGTTCGGTCATGGCCTGACTCGAGATGCCGAGTTCGTCGGCCAGATCGGCCGTCGAGCACTGCCGAGGGATATCGTAGTAGCCGTGCTCGACCGCGAGCGCGAGCGCCTCGTGCTGGGCGTCGGTCAGGCCAAACTGCGGATCGTCGTCGAGTTCGGTTCTGTGGTAGATCTGCTCGACCTGGAGAGGCACCGCGTCGCGCTCACAACGGTGCCTGAATCGCGACAGGTCCTCGTGCTCGGAGAATCGAACGATGAGTTCCCAGTGTTCGTCCCGACAGATCGCACGGAGGATCTGTCCACCGGACGCGTCGATAGCGTGAAAGACGGTATCCGAGTCAGGCGTCAGCTTGAGCGCGACGAGCGTCGCGTCTTCGATCCGCTCGATGATCTCGGCGCGCTGGACGGACTCGTGTTCCTGGAGAGAGTCGACGATTGGCTCCGGCTCCGAAGCGTGGATCCAAAAGAAGGGAAATCGTTGGCCGCCGCTTGGGACCAGAGACTCGAGTTCGACGGCGGCACCCTCCTTAACGTGCAGCGCTAACCCGAATTCTGAGTACGCAACCGGAATACGGAATCGAAGAATAACAACCATTCCTCATCACCACGTTCGCGTGCCACAGTTATAATATCATTTTCACGATGGTTGAACCATCATCGGATCGTGAACGGATCGCTGTTGGTTATCATCAAGAGATTGACGTCGCGGGCCGAACCGCGACCGTCACGTCTTCGCCCACCGCAAACGACCGGTTGGGGCAGATCAGCTTCGCCCCGAAGTCGGCGTCTCGAGCGCAAAACAGCGACAGTCCGGTGATCGCCTCGCCGTTTGCCGTGACCACGACGTCGTCCCACGTGATCGTGCGGCCGTCGGCAACGCCGAGTCGGTCGCCGTTGAGCGAGACGAT
>SLIS01000051.1 GCA_007135505.1 Halovivax sp. | reverse complement strand
GGACGGACGAATTCGATCGAACGCGATCCTGGCGAGTACCCGTTCGCCGACCTCCCTGAGCGAGTCGGCGCGCCCGGCGAACGGCGTCTCCCGGAGTTCCGCGAGCTGTCGGTCGAGCGAGTGCCGGAGCAGTTCGCGGTAGGGGTACGGATCGACGACCGCGAGGGTTCCATCGGCCGTCAGGTCGACGGACCCGAATTTCTCCAGGTGAATGCCGTGGAGCGAGTCGAGGTATCGTCCGGCCTCGCGGCACACGCGCTCTATGGTTTCTGGCGTGCACTCGCCCAGCCAATTCGTCTCGACGTCGGGAACCAGTTCGTAGACGGCGAACGGGTATCCGAGCGGGTCAGTGCCGGTACCGTACACCCGCGGGACGGGGACGTCGGTCTCCCGGCGAACGCGTTCCATCGTCTTCGGTTCGGCCGAGAACGCCTCCGGAAACCGGGTCCCGACCTTCAGGAATCGTTCGGCGCCGTCCTCCAGGGTGACCCTGTAGCCGTGGTTCGATCCGCCGTGCTCGCGAACGATCGTGGCGACCGATCGATCCTGGTGGACGGCGTCGATGGCGTCGCACAGGGCAGCGTGGGTGAACATATCCGATGCAGTCGGCGAGGGCCGCGTGATTGTCGTCGACTTCGGCGGTCGGTTCAATAAGGCTACGGTCGTCGGAAGAGGTATCGTGGATGCTTCGCTCGGCCGTTCACGTCGGTTGGCCGAGCGGCGAGTGTCCGAACGGTCAAGCGAGAGGACCGGGGCAACCCCGATGTGATTCATTAACATGTGAAATGTTACCAACACACAACAGTTATTCTCCCTACCGACCTACAGGCTTCGAATGTCTCCCGTCGAACCACATCCAGGAGAGCGCGGTATAGACGCGATCGCGGCCGTCGACCCGGCTGCAACCGCGTTCTATCACCGACAGGAGCCGTACATGCTCAACTTCGAAGCGAACTGGGAGGAACCGGCGGCCGACGACGAGAACGTCGCGTGGGTTCGCGAGAGCATCGAGGCGGCCCGCGCCCTCCCCGGCGTCGCGGGCGGCTACGGGAACTTCCCCGGCTTCCGCGAGGATCCGGCCCGGGCGCTCTTTGGCGAGAACTACGACCGACTCGTCGCGGTCAAGACGAGCTACGACCCAGAGAACGTGTTTCACCACAACCAGAACGTCGAGCCGGCGACCGACGACCGCCCGGACGGTGTCGGTCGCGATTCCGACCCCGCCGGGACGGAGAAGGGAACGTGAGCGGCGACCACGGGACGGTCTTGCTCGTCTCTCGATCGCTCGACGCACTCTCCGTCTGGAAATGCTCGGCACGTTCGGGCCGATACGGACGTAAAATACGGCTCCTGCGGCCCGAACGCAACCGTTCTGGGACCCGCTATCGCGTCACGTTGACTGTTTAGATCTGGCTAACCGGGTGGATCCGACTAACCGCACGTGTCCGGCCAACCGTTTGCATCGGCTACTGCAAGCACCCGGCCGACCAGTTGCGTCCGGCTGGTCCCGCCGACCGGTCGGTCCCGCCGACCGGTCGAACGCCCCTAGACCGCCTGCAGGTGCTCTTCTTTCAGTTCTTCGTCCGAAACCTCCTGGCCGTGAACCGTCTTCATGTGGTTTTTCGCCAGTTCGATCGCTTCGCTCTCGTCCTCCGATTGGACGATGAACCGGCAGCTGTCCGATACCGACTCGCAGTCCAATTTGTGTGCGTGTGCCATGTGTGTACTCGGTCCGCTGTTTGTCGCTCTCAGTTCGCTGATGGTCGTCGCTCGTTTCGTCGGTCTCAGTCGCCCGCCGCCTGGGCCTGCAGGTGCTCGCCGATCTGTGCTACCTCCTCGTAGAAGTGGTCGACGTCGTAGTCCTGTGCCTGGATGAGCGCGCTGTAGCGTGGCGTGTAACTCGCGAGGAAGAACAGCTCCGAGAGTTCCTCGTCGCTCGCGCCGTGGAGCCCTGCAGCGTGTTTGTGGAAATGTCTGCAGTACTCACAGCCGATCGCCGCCGCCATCGCGAGCCCGACGAATTCCCGGACCTTCGGCTCGATCGCTCCCTCGCCGAAGAGGAATCGCTTCAGGTTCGGCCACTCGTTTACCAGTTCCTGTTCCGGGAGTGCCGACAGGTATCCCGGCACGATACCGAGGGTCTCCTCGATATCGGTCATCGTCTCGTCGTGTGGTGATACTTCGGTCGCCATAGGTGTCTCTCGGCAGTCGGTATCCGAGGTGCATTTATTGTTGTATGCTACCAACCACCACTATTCGTACTACCATACCTTACTTAGCGTTTTTCGACCGAAAATTTCTATATCTCGGCGGGAACGTCACTCGAGTCGTCCGGTCGCGTGACTGATTCGCTCGAGTGGCGATCACCGTCTCTCCGTCGAGGATCGGAATGTAGCGTGACGCCCGGCCCGTTCTGGTCATCCCGTACCGCTCGGCGGACGGACCGACGCAGCCGCTGGACTTAATCCGCTCCGCTCCCTTTCGGGCACAATGACGGACGAGGACGGGTCCCCTGTCTCGCCGTTTTTTCGCGAGGCGGACGGCGGTGAGACGGTCGGGCAGTACCGGACGCTGCTAAACTCCGTCGACGACGGACTCTACCAGCTGGACGCCGATGGGCGGTTCGTCGCGGTCAACGACGCGCTCACCGAGACGATCGGCTATAGTCGGGCGGACCTGCTCGGGGAGCACGTTTCGATCGTCGTCGACGATTCGGACGCCCGGCTGCTCGAACGCGAGACCAGAACGCGACTCGAGACCGGCGAGGACCCAGACACCACGTTTACGCTCGCCGTCGAGACGGCAGGCAACGACCAGGTCGTCTGCGAATTTCGATTCAGCCTCCTCGTCGACGACGGCGACTTCCGGGGCACCGTCGGCGTCGTGCGCACGGCCGACGATACGGACCGAACCGACAAGCTACCGTCGATCTGGGAGACGTACGACTCGATCTCCTCCGTCATCGACGAGGCCGACGTCGGCGTGTTCGTTCTGGACGACGAGTTCGATGTGGTGTGGATCGACGAGACGACGGAGGAGTACTTCGGGATCGACCGGGACGAGGTTCTCGGTCGGGACAAGTCGTCGCTCATCCGGGAGACGATCGTGGACCGTCTCGACGATCCCGAGACGTTCGCGGAGACGGTGCTCGCCACCTACGAGGACAATAGCTACGTCGAGCAGTTCGAGTGTCGGATCACGCCCGGACCGGGACGCGAGGGGCGCTGGCTCGAACACCGGAGCAAGCCCATCGAGTCCGGCCGCTACGCCGGCGGCCGCATCGAACTCTACTACGACATCACCGACCGCAAGGAGGCCGATCGAGCCAGAGCCCAGAGCGAACAGCGCTTCCAGTCGCTCGTCGACGCCGTTGAAGACTACGCGATCTTCATGCTCGACGCCGACGGTCGCGTCGTCAGCTGGAACGAAGGGGCCGAGCGGATCAAAGACTACAGTTCCGCGGAGATCATCGGCGAGCACTTCTCGACGTTCTACACGGCGTCGGATCGGTCGGACGGCGCTCCGGCACGAAACCTCGAACGTGCACGGTCGGCGGGCACGACCGAGGACGAAGGCTGGCGCGTTCGTGCGGACGGCTCGCGGTTCTGGGCGATCGTCACGCTGACGGCTATCTACGACGACGGCGAGCTCCGGGGATACGCGAAGGTCACTCGCGACGTAACCGAGCGACGGGAGCGAGAGCAGCAACTTCGCCGCGAGCACGAACTGAGCCAGCAGATTCTGGAGACGAGCCCGGTCGGCATCGCGGTCGTGAACCGAGGCGGTTCGACTGTGCGAGCCAACGAGCGGATCGCCGACCTCCTCGGTCTCTCGGGGGCGGAGGGGGTGGCGTACACGATGGCCCAGGCGGACATGTACGACGCAGACGGCGAGTTCCTCCCACCCGAGCGACGGCCCATCTCCCGCGTGTTCGAAACTGGCGAACCCGTCACGGACCAGGAGATCTTCCGGGAGCGATCAGACGGCACCAGACAGTGGCTCTCGATAAACGCCAGACCGATCACGGACCGGGGTGGAGTCCCCGAGCGGGTCGTCGAGACGGTGACGGACATCACCGACGTCAAAGCGCTGGCCGAACGCCGCAAGCGGGAACTCGAAGAACGCGAGAAGGAACTGACCGCCGTCCAGCTCGCGACGAACCTGCTCGAAACCGACGAACGACCGGTCGGCGCGCTCTTAGAGGAGTTCGTGACGCTCATGCCCCAGTTCTTCCACTACCCGGACCACACCGACGCGCGCGTCCGGGTCGGTGAGAACGAAGCGGTCACGACCGGGGACGAGGTGGCCGGAGGGAGGGCCGAATCGTCGATGCGCCGAATCGAGGCGTCCACCAGCACCGTCAACGAAACGCCGATCACGATCGCGATCGACGTCCACGAGTCCTCGGCGCTTCCCGACGACGAGCTGGCGACGATCCTCGAGGAGGAACAGGAACTGATAGACACGCTCGCGACGCTCCTGAAACTGCACTTCGATCGACGCAGCTACATCGACGACTTACAGGAATCGAACAGGCGGCTCGAGCAGTTCGCCTACGCCGCCAGTCACGACCTCCAGGAACCGCTTCGGATGGTCTCCAGCTACCTCCAGCTCGTCGAGCGCCGGTACGCTGACGAACTCGACGCCGACGGGGAGGAGTTCATCGAGTACGCCGTCGACGGCGCCGAGCGGATGCGCGAGATGATCGAGGGACTTTTGGAGTACTCCCGGATCGAAAGCCAGGGGAAGCCCTTCGAACGAGTCGATCTCGACCACGTACTCGCCGACGTTCGCGAGAATCTTCGGCTCTCGATCGACGAGCACGACGCGGCACTCGAACGCGAGTCGCTGCCAACCGTGAGGGGCGACGCCAGCCAGCTCCGGCAGGTGTTTCAGAACCTGCTGGAGAACGCGATCGAGTACAGCGGCGACGACCGGCCACGCGTGCGGATCAGCGCCGATCGGACCGACGACATGTGGACGATCTCGGTGGCCGATTCGGGGATCGGGATGGACCCCGCCGATACCGATCGCGTCTTCGAAGTGTTCCAGCGGCTTCACGCACGTGGCGAGCACGACGGGGCCGGTATCGGCCTGGCCCTCTGTGAGCGCATCGTCGAGCGCCACGGCGGCGAGATCTGGGTCGAGTCCGAGCCGGGCGTGGGATCGACGTTCTCGTTTACGTTGCCGGCAGCGACGGAACGTGATGCATGAGGCCGACTCGTGTCGGCTGACGCCGGCCGGGTCTCAGTTCCGCCAGCCGGTTTCGGAGCCTCGCTCGCGGTCGAACGGTTCCGTTCGCCACACCAGGATCGATTCTCATTCGAGGGTCACGTCGAGGATGACCATGACGGCCACGCCGACCATCGTCCCCAGCGTCGCCACTCGCTCGTGGCCGCGGGCGTGGGTCTCCGGGACGATCTCGTCGCTGATGACGAACAGCATGGCGCCGGCGGCGAAGCCCATCGCGTACGGGAGCAACGGCGTTGCGAACTGGACGGCGGCCGCCCCGAAGACGGCCATCGGCACCTCCACGAGCCCGGCCCGCACCCCGACGATGGCCGCGTAGAAGAGCGACCCCAGCCCGGCGTTACGTGCGGCGATCGAGACGGCGAAGCCCTCGGGAACGTTCTGGATCCCGATGGCCACCATCAGCGGGATGGCGATCGAGAGGTCTTCCGACCCGAACGCGACGCCGACGGCCAGCCCCTCGGGCATGTTGTGGAGCGTGATGGCGACGATAAAGAGGATCACGGCCGACACCTGCCCGCTCGACGTCGCGTCCGTCGACTCGTCGGTCTCGGATACCGGCTCGCCCGGCGTCCCCGCGTCCGCTTTCGGGCCAGTAGCCGGCCGTGATCCAACCGGCACGTCCTCCAGCCGCCGTCGCCCCGTGATCACGAGGTGGACGTGTGGCACCCAGCGGTCGGCCCGGTCGAGGAGGAACACCCCGATGGCGAAGCCGACGAACACCGGCAGAACCCCGCCGATCTCGATACCGGGCACGATGAGGCTCGTGAAACTCGCCGCGAGCATGATCCCCGCCGCGAAGCCGAGCGCCCCGTCGAGCGCCCGCTCTGTCGGGTTCCGCCACAGCAGGATGAGGAGCGCGCCCACGAGGTTGAACGTCGCGATGACGAGTCCGCCGACCAGGCCGTGGATGATGGGGTCCGTCCCGACGAGCTCGACGAATCGTGCCTCGATCATGGTCTCCGCACTCGACGCGGGACCCTAGCTGCCACGAACGAGGCCATAAATCGATGTGCCGACCGTGTGTCCGAGCGGCGTCCCCGGTCGCCGTGAGCCGGGTTCGTTTCTTGTCGGTGGGCGTGGTAGCGAGCCGTACGTCGATGTACGATTCGATACTTATCCCGTTCGATGGTAGCGGTCGTGGCGAGACTGCCGTCAGTCTCGGTCTCGAACTCGCCCAGGCGCTGGACGTGCCCGTGACGGTCCTCTCGGTCGTCCCGGCCGGGGCCGAACCCGCCGGGCTCGACCGCGAGCAGGCGGACGAACTCCGCGCGGTATCGACGGAACACAGACAAGAAGCGACCGCTCGCGTCGTCGACCGCGCGACGGAACTCGGGCTCGATGCGACACACAGCGTCCGGGAGGGGGCCGTCTACCGGACCATCCTCGACCACGCCGACGAGCACGACACCGACCTGATCGTGATGGGCACGCACGGTCGAACCGGACCGGACGCGGTCAGGCTCGGAAGCACTGCCGAGCGGGTTATTTCGCTCGCGTCGATGCCGGTGCTCGCCGTTCCGCCCGCGAAGGGGATCGGTATCGACGGCGACGGGGTCGACCGCATCGTCCTCGCCACGGACGGGAGCGGCGCCGCCGACCGCGCCGCCGAACACGGGATCGAACTCGCGGCTGCCACCGAGGCGGCCGTCTCCGTCGTCTACGTCGTCGACTCGACGACCTACGATCTCCAGGACGCCCCGCGGAGCATCATCGGTCTGCTGACCGAGGGCGGGCAGAACACGGTGGCGGAGATCGCCGCCGAGGCGCGTGATCGCGGCCTGTCCGTCGACACCAGCGTCCGGCGCGGTCGCCCCGACGAGTCGGTCGTCGCGTTCGCCGACGACCGGGACGGCGCCCTGGTCGTGATGGGAACGAGCGGCCGCGGTGGGGCCACGGACGCCCTCCTCGGGAGCACCGTGGCCCGCGTCCTCCGCCGGACGAACAGTCCGATTCTGGTCGTCAGCTGAGTCGTCCCGACCTCGTTCGACTCCGCGATGGGGCCGAGCCGCCGACCGGTCGTCACTGGCACAGGGACGGCTCCCGAGGCGTGCCGGCCGCTCCGTCTCCGATCGCGCAGTCGGCGTCTCACCTACACGCCTTCGTGGAGGAATCGGCCTTCTTGCTCGTAAATCGAGACCAGTTCGGCGATGAACTCTTCGGGGGTCTCGTCCTCCTCGAGGTGACCGTCGATTCGGGCTGCGAGTTCGTCGTCGAGTTCGATCGTTCGGGCCATCGT
Source organism: Halovivax sp. (assembly GCA_007135505.1). The sequence goes on along the minus strand of SLIS01000051.1, from coordinate 4,130 downwards.
GATAGCCGACGCCCGCCAGCGGAATAAAGCACCACCCACGCCGATTCAGGTGGATCCCGTTCCCCTCCCCGAATCGATCTGACGGTCACCGAACAGTCCGTCATTCACAGCACAGTCAGTGTACCTACCCATCCTCGCCGTTCGCCGTCGGGACACGAGTCGGTTGCGAGGCGGAACCCGCAGGCGTTCGACCCCCACGACTTGTGAACCCCACGACTCATGGGCCCTCACGACTCGTGGACCCCTCACGAATCAAATACGTAGTCGGTGTACGTGCGGTGATGTCCGAACCCGATACTTCGATCGTCACGGTGACCGTCGACGACGTCGAACTCGAGGGGGACCTGCGGGTGCCCGAGGGGGCGACCGGGCTCGTCCTGTTCGCCCACGGGAGCGGCAGCAGTCGGCACAGCCCGCGGAACAACTTCGTCGCGGAGCGGGTCCGCGACCGCGGGGTCGGGACCCTGCTGTTCGACCTACTCACCGAGGCCGAGGACGAGACGTACGAAACGCGATTCGACATCTCACTGCTCACCGACCGGCTGGTCGGCGCGACCGAGTGGGTGCGTCGCCGGCCGCGAACGGCGGACCTGCAACTCGGCTACTTCGGCTCGAGTACCGGCTCCGCGGCCGCGCTTCGGGCCGCCGCCCGGCCGGAGACCGACGTCGGCGCCGTCGTTTCGCGTGGGGGCCGGGTCGATCTGGCCGCCGACGTGCTCGACCGGGTGTCCGCTGCGACGCTGTTCATCGTCGGCGGGAACGACCACCCCGTCCTCGAGTGGAATCGGGACGCCTACGAGCAACTGACCGGCGAGCGGTCGCTCGAGGTGATCGAGGGAGCGAGCCACCTCTTCGAAGAGCCCGGCGCGCTCGAGGCGGTCGCCGAGCACGCCGGCACGTGGTTCGAGCGGACGCTCGTGTAGGATCGGGAGCGAACTCCGGACGAACCGCACGTGATCGGGACCGCCGCCGACGGTACACGGAATGAGATCGCTACGGCCGTCGCACGGGACCGAACGGTCACCTGGAGTGATGGTATCAGCCGGCCTTTATTTCAGGTTACATCGCCAAAACAGTATTTAACGGCCCGTCCCAACACGGAGTTACGATCGAGTAATGACGGGTATAGACGGACTCACGCACGTCGATATGTTCCGGGCGGAACCGGTCGAGAGTGCCATGTTCACGGTCGTGCCGCTGGTGCTCGCGTTCGCACAGCTGGCAAACAGCGCCGTCAACGACCTATCGGTTCTCGTCTCGGTACCGTTCGCGCTGGTAATGGTCGGCTACGCGCTGTTTCTCAACCAGTTCTCGTTCGCCCGGTTTCGACGCCAGCGTCTGGAAGGATTGCGCTGAGTGGGTCGTTCCGTTCTCACCGGTTGACGCTGGACGGCCGCTCGTAGACCCTCCCCTGGCGCCGGCGTGACGATTCCTGGTGGCCACGAGATCGAGTACCGGCAATCGGGGTGGCGGTGCGACGTCGCCTCTGCGTCGCTCGTTCGCTCCGGTCGGTGCAAGCCCGACGGCGTCACTGATTCTCGGGGGTGTTGCTGTCGGCCCTCGGCGTGAAACGGTTCGAAACGGCTACTGTGGGAGTGAGTGACTGTATTTAATACGTCATTTCCGGGTGGTGCAAGCAATGCGGTTTTTGAGAGGACTTGTCTAGACTACACGGAATCATGAGCGACACTCCTGCGGAACACCCATCGGACAGTGGCGTCGATCGCGATCGAGACACCGAGCGTCGCGGCCTCAACACCGACATGATGCAGTGGATCAGTGCCCTCGCCGCGGTCGTCGGCCTCTGGATCGTCGCGTCGCCGTTCGTCTACGAGGCGACGGACGCGGCCTACTGGAACAACACCCTCGTGGGGACGGGCATCTTCCTGCTCGCCGGCTACAACTTCTACCGACTGTCGAAAGATCGGCTGGCGAGCGTCGGCGTCGCCTCGCTGGCCGTCCTGCTGGGACTGTGGATCATCGTCTCGCCGTTCGCGATCGAGATGGGTAGCGACGCCCTGGCGACCAGCACGACGATCGCAGGCCTCGTCGTCGTCGCTCTCGCCGCGTACAATGCCTACGCCAACAGCCGCGCCGAAACGCCCGAACGCGCGGGTGCCCGAGCCTGACCAGGCTGTCGTGACGGCGGGCACTCGTTCCCAGTTCGTGGTGGGCAGACTCGACTCGCTCGGAACTACAACACGACGGCGGTCACGCCCGTACTCTCGAGCAGCATCCAGGCGACGAACAGCGCGTAGACGGAGAGCAGGACCCAGGCCTCCCGATGGGTTACCGCGAAATCGGTCCGCGCGACGGTGAAGACGACGATCGTCGCGGCGACGAGAAAGCCCATCAGCGGCGCGGCGACGCCGAAGTCGATCACCGTCGTCCCCGCGAGCAACACGCCGACAGGGACGGCGACGAGCAGGTCGAAGACGTTGCTGCCGAAGACGTTTGCCAGGCTGATCGTCGAGTCGCCGCTTCGAGCCGCCCTGACGCTGATGATCGCATCCGGCAGGCTCGTTCCCGCCGCGACGATCGTGATTCCCCACAGGAACGAGGGCGTGTCGAAGTACGTGCCGAGGTCGACCGCTGCGCGGATGAGCAACTCGACGCCGACGAGGATCAGCGCCAATCCGATCGCGAGTAGCCCCCACTGTCTGAGCGCGTTCACGTCCGGCGTGGCCCCCGGCCGGTAGTCGGCCGTCTCCTGGTACTGGATGAACAGGTAGAGTCCGTACAGTCCGAGCGGGACGAGAGCGAGTGGTCGCGTGATCTCGCCGAAGAGGGCGCCCTCGCCGGTCGGGAAGTAGATGATCGCCAGACTGAACGTCAACAGCAGCGTCGCGACCGCGATGATGTAGAACTGGGCCTCGCGGTAGACGATGGCCCGGCTGGACGTCAGCGTGTCGGGATGGCCGAGCGCCGAGAGGGCGGGGATCACCAGCACGTTGAAGACGGCCGACCCGACGATCGCCGCGACGCCGAGTTCGAACTCGCCGTAGCGAAGCGTCGCGATCACGACGCTCGCTAGCTCCGGGAAACTCGACCCGACGGCGGCGATCACCGCTCCCTGGACGATGGCCGGGAGGCCGTAGTACAGCGCGAGGCGGTCCGCCGCCCCCTCGAGGTAGATGCTCCCCTGCCAGACCACTGCGGTGGCCACGGCCGCGAGCCCGATCAGCCACGCCAGGGTCAGCATACGTCGTCCATCACCCGCTATCGGGAAGAATCCCGGTCAGGAAACGCCGAACGAGTGCTCCCCACGACGGCGAACCGGTGTACATCGGCCCGACGCAGGTTGAATAGCCGGTCGGTGGTTGTGACGGTATGCTCACACGCTTGCTCGGAGACGAGGTCGACGGGGCGGGCGGGTACATCTCCGAAGTCATCTACGGTGCGAACGACGGCATCGTCACGACCTTCGCCGTGGTCGCGGGCGTCGCCGGCGCGGCCCTCGATCCGGCGATCGTGGTGATCCTCGGGCTGGCCAATCTGTTCGCCGACGGGTTCTCGATGGGGATGAGCAACTACCTCAGCCAGCGCTCGACGATCGACTACGAGGCGGCTCGGTACGGGACGGCGTGGACCGGAAAGGCGCCGGCGAAGACCGCCGCGACGACGTTCTTCGCGTTCGTCCTCGCCGGCTGGACGCCGCTGCTGCCGTACGTCGTCGACGTCGGTGCCGTGGGGTTCGTAGCGACCCAGTCTCCCTTCGTGGTCTCGACGGCTGCCGCCGCGGTCGCGTTCTTCCTCGTGGGTGCGAGTCGGACGCTCGTCACGAATCGGCGCTGGTACACCGCGGGCGGTGAAATGCTGGCGATCGGGTTGCTCGCGGCCGGGGTCGCGTACACGGTCGGCATGCTGCTCGGTGGGCTGGCCTGAGTGGCTGGTACGATCCGACCCCTCCCACCGACGACGAATCCGTTCGAAGCACGTAGACGGTCACGCACGTCGACGGCCATACACGTCGACAGCGAACCTCGTCGGCGGATCGAATCCCACGAGTTTCTCGCTTCCATCCGCGCGTTTCGACGCTTCCGCGGTCAAGCTATAACCGAACCGGCGTGGAACTTGTCTCTGACTGGACTTCACAGCGATGCTCTGCAGCCCATCCGCAGCCGGTCGGT
>SLIS01000417.1 GCA_007135505.1 Halovivax sp. | reverse complement strand
GCGATACGAGACCGTCTCCAGGAGGTCGTCGCATCCGTCGTTTCCGTTGTGTTCTCTGGTGAGATAGACGTGCAACTCGTCTCGCTCAGCGTTGTAGGAGGGGTCTTCGAGATACTCGTCGTAGCAGCCGTTTCCAGTCGGATATTTTCCAGTCACGCGTATTTCGTCGTCGCCAAACTGGACTGTGGGGTCGTCACTGAACCCCGTCTCGACGTCGATGCCGGTCTCGAATTCGACGTCAGCGATCTCCGTGTCTCCCCCATCGAGGTTGCCGAGACACCCCGCGACGGCGACAGCCATCGTGGTTCCAGCGCCGGCGAGGAGGTCCCGTCTGTCCATATCGGCTCCACCCCGTCATCGCATAACTGTTTTCTGTTGGCTCAAAGATGGATTTCGGGGTCTCCGCAGGTGTGTCGGTTCGAGTCGATAGTCGGATTTAGGTGGACGGAGCGAAGCGGGGTAAGATCGGATCGTCACGGTCGTCTCTGGCGACGTCGTGTCGTCCCTCGCTAGGACGGTTCTCACTGATTCATCACCCAACGTGGAGTTACCACTGAAACGCACTCGAGTACTTCGTTCGTCTCATGTCCGATGTTCCACCTTGGCGGTGTTGTGTCCGCATAATTTTGAGACACACCCTCGCAGGCACTACACCGTGTCCGTCCGGCTCCAGTCCATCGAGCACCGTGACGTCTCCCTATCGTATCGGCACGTCCCATCCTCGTACCGACTGGTCTCAGCATCGTCTCGAGTCGTCTCGCTATCGTCCCAACCCGTCTCACCATCGCCCCGACACGGCCACCTGGAGGGCGGATGAGCGAGGCGAGCGGGCCAGAGCTCGGCGAGCCGACGGCGAGTGACGACCGTCCGGCGATCCCGCGGCGGTATCCGCTCCTGGCCGTTCTCGTCATCGTCGTCGCCAGTGCCCCGACGACGTGGCTGGTGCCCGCCGAGCTGGGCTACCAGCTCGCGGCCGGACTGCTGGTGCTCGTCGTGGGCTACGGCGTCCTGTTTACGAGTGCGCGACTGACGACGGACTGGATCTTTCTCGCCCTGATCGGCGGCTACTGGCTCGGGCTCCTCGTCCACTACTATTACGACCCACACCAGACGCTCCTGCTGTATATCCTCAGCACGCCGATCGCGGTACTCGCGACGGTGATTATTCTCCCGCAGTTCGTCGCTGGCCGCCCCGACACGTTCGCGGCCGGGTTGACGGTCGTCGCCGTCCTCGTGGCGCTGTTCGGCCTCGCGCTCGTCGAACTGGAACCGACGCTTTCGATGGCGGTTCCCGACTTCGTCGGCGACCCGGTGATGGGCTGGGGTGAGTATCGGACCGTCTCGATCTACCACAATCCCAACACCTACGGCTCGGTGATGATGGTCGGGACGCTGACGGCCATCTACACCTTTCTGTCCAGTCGTAACCCCGTCTGGCTGTTCGCGATCGCGATCTGTCTGGTCGGGTTCGTGCTGGCGGAGGGCGACCACGCCTTCGTCGGGTTCGTCGTCGGGGTGCCGATCCTCCTGTCGGCGGTCGATCGTCGACTCGCGGTCGGCGCCGTCGCGGCCCTCGTCGCGGCGGCGTACGTCGCGATCCAGATCGGCCACGTCCAGGACGTCATGCAGACGACGTTCCTGGGACGGGTCTACCGGTGGGTCGAGGCCCTCGAGGTCCTCTCCGAGAACCCGCTGTGGGGCATCGGCTTCGGCGAGGACGGGATCGGCGTCCACGACGTCCACAACTCGTTTTTGCACATTCCGCTGGGCACGGGCGTAATCGCCGGTGGCTTGTACGTGGGGTCGCTCTGGTATGCGCTTGCCCGCGGGCTGCGTGCGCGCTGGACGCTCTGGACGGGCTACGTCGTCGGGACGGGCGCGGCGCTGCTGGCGTCGATGTGGTTCGAAACCTCGACCCTCGGGGCGGTGAGCGTGACGCCGGTGTTGCTCGGACTGTTCGTCGGCCTGTTGTTGGGCCTCGAACGCGACGTCGGTGGGTCCTCGGTAAGGGCGACTCCCATCGAGGCCGACGCCTACCGAAGCCGGGTCGGGCGAGCGGTCGGTGGCCTCCGCGAGCGCTTTGGCGACTAGGTGGGTTCGGGCGGGCTGGTTCGTACGGACAGTCGGGGTGGACTGTGGGGATGGGCAACCGATCGGGTGGCTGTTTGTTAGTCTGCTATCATCGGTCCGGCCCGCCAGCTCGGCCGTCGCGCTCTTCGATCGCCGCCCGAAGATACGTGTCGACCGCTGCAGCGAACTCGACGTACCGGTCGAGGCTATTCTGCAACGCATCGTACACGATGTCGTCGTTGATGATTGGTCCGTAGGTGTGAGCCAAGACGTCACGGAAACCGACCGCCTCTCGCAACTTGTTCGCGAGCTGCTCGTCGATAATCCCTTCGCGTTCGAGTCCTGTGATTGCATCCTTCCTCCGACCGGGAACCGACCCTCGTTGTGCTGCCAGGATCGTCTCGGCCACGTCGACGGTCGCGGCGATCAACTTCTCGAACTTCCGCTCGACGGCTTCACGCCGGTCGAGGGCGCCCTCGGCACGGTACTCCGATCGCGACAACTCCCGGTACCGCTTCAGTCCGGAGACGTTCCGTTCGATATCCTCGATCGCATCGGCGATCCGGGTCGCCCGTTCCGGCGAGAGGTCGTCGTCGGTCGTCATCCAACCGAGCCGTCCTGGAGGCGTTTGACGGCCGTAGACACGCGCTCGCGGGCGTCGGCCAGCGTCGGTGCCTCGCCAGCGTAGGTATCTGCCAGTTCGTCCTTTCGCGCCTCCGTACCGCGAAGTACGATCCCCTCTTCGAACGCGACGTGTGCGAATCGGGGCGTCATCGAGTGGACATCGACGACGTCGACGGAGACCGGGAGGGCCGTTTCGAGGGCCGAGCGCACTCGCAGATACGCGTCGCTGTAGCCCTCGTCTCCGGGCCGATAGTCGTCGAACTCGATCGCCACGTCGACGTCGCTGTG
>SLIS01000039.1 GCA_007135505.1 Halovivax sp. | reverse complement strand
GTCCAGTCCCAAGACGTCCGGTCGAAAGTCGAGCGCCAGTTCGGGCGGGTCCGGCGCCGCGTCGAGCGGCGGTGGCGCGGCGAAGCGCTCCGGCGACGGCGGTTCGTCCGCACGCGCGTCAGGCAGCGGAGCGTCGTCCGGAGGCAGTTCGAGCCCCATCAAGGGAGGGAGCGGTGCAAGCAGTTCGAAGGGCGGTGCAAGCAGTTCGAAGGGGAGTGCAAGCAGTTCGAAAGGCGATGCAAGTTCGCGTGACGGGGGCGCCGTCGAGGACGGCTCGTCGACCGACAGCTCGAGTTCCGATACCCAGATCTTCGTCGACGACTTCGGGGGGTACGATGACGACGGGTCGCCCGTGGAGACCTGTCCCGACTGCGACGGCGACATCCCCTCGGATGGCGTCTACACGTACTGTCCGTTCTGCGGGCACGAACTCTGACCGGTCCGGTTCCGCTCGTTCTTTCAGTCTCCCGATAGTGTGCACGCGAAGTGTCGCGCCCGCTCACACGGAAACGGTGGCACCCAGTTCGGGGGCGCTCGCGTCGAAGCCATCGGCCGCCAGCTCGTCGGCGAACGCCGCACAGCGGTCGCCGTGATCGACCAGGACGGTCGCGTCGCGGTACGCGTCGAGGAACGAAAGAAGGCCGTCCCGATCGGCGTGGGCGGAGAAGTCGTAGTGTTCGACCTGTGCGCTGACCGGCAGGACGTGCCCGTCGATCTCCGCGCTCCCGGTATCGAGGAGCTCGCGGCCCGGCGTCCCCTCGACCTGGTACCCGGTGAACGCGATCTTGTTGGCCGGATGCGTCCGGATCTCGGGGACGTACGTCATCGCCGGCCCGCCGTGGAGCATGCCGCTGGTCGTGACGATAACCGTCGACTGGGCGGCGATGCGCCGTCGCTGGCCGTCGCGGCCGTCGACGAATCGGGCGTTTCCGGTCGCCCGCCGGAGCGCCTCGGGATCGCGGAGGAACGCCCGATTGCGCGGCCGCCGAAAGAGCTCGGCGACTCGCTGGCCCATGCCGTCGACGTAACAGTCGATGCCGTGTCTGGCACAGATGCACAGGACCTCCTGCGTTCGGCCGATCGCGAAGGCCGGGACCACGACGGTCCCGCCCTCCCAGAGGGTCGCCTCGAGGCTCTCGACGAAGTCGCGTTCGATCGTTTCCCTCGGCGGCCGCGTCGTCTCGGCGTACGTGCTCTCGCAGACGACGACGTCGGCGTCCGGTCGCGCGGTGGTTCCCGCGACCAGTTGCTGGTCCTCCGTGTTGAAATCGGCCGTGTAGAGGAGTCGCCGCTCCCCGTCACAGACCAGGACGTGGGCGCTTCCCGGAATGTGACCCGCGTCGTAGAACGTCACGTCGTACCCGCCGTTTTCGACCCCGCCGAGGACCGGGAACGGGTCGCGATAGCCGTGGGTCTCCGAGACCTGCGTGAGTCGAGCGATCTCGGCCTCGGTGAATGGGCAGTCGTAGGTCCCACCGTGCAGCGACAGGGTGTCCCTGGCGAGCAAGAGCGCGAGATCGCGCGTCGGCGGCGTCCAGTGGACCGGCGGTCGGGCGTCCCCCGAGAGCAGGGACGGGAGCGATCCGACGTGATCCAGGTGGCCGTGACTGACGACGACGGCGGCGGGCTCCGGCTCCGCGATCGGATACTGCGGCGGGTTCCCCGAGTCCATCCCGTAGTCGAGCAGGAGCCGATCGTCGACGAGGATCGCACTCCGGCCGATCTCGCGCGCCCCACCGAGGAACTCGACGTCCATCGAGCGCCGATTGGGACGACCAGCGTTTGGGTCCGTCGGTTCGACGCTGTCGGCGGCCGGTCGCCGCTGGACCGTCGCGGACGACGATTCCCCGATCCGCAAAACCCGCGAGCGAACGGCGACCTGTCGCGGGAGAGGAATGTTTTTACCGGTCCGTTCCGGTGGGAGTCGTAATGACCGTTCGCGAAGGGGCGTCGCTCGGCGTGCCCGTCGACCGGGGGTTGCAGGCACGGATGGTCGTCGGCCTCGCACTCGTCGTCGTCTTTCCGTTCGTCTTCGTCGTCGTGCTCGAGTGGGCCCTGCGCACTATCGTCCCTGCCGTGACGGCGGGGCTCACCGGCGTCGATCCGGGGATCGAGACCGCCGTCGACCGACGCGTCCTCGTGGCCGCGATCCTGGTCGGACTCGTCGGGCAGTACACCTACGGCGACCGACTCGCCCTGCGGTCGCTCGACGCGCGACCGGTAATGGCCGAGGAGTACCCCGAATTCGCGGCCACGGTCCGGCGACTCGCCCAGCAGGCGGACCTCCCGGTTCCGGACCTCGCCGTCGTCGAAACGGACGCGCCGAACGCCTTCGCGACCGGTCGCACCCGGGCGGACGCGACGATCGTCGTGACGACGGGGTTGCTCGAGACGCTCGAGGAAGACGAACTCGCGGGCGTGGTGGCCCACGAGCTCGCACACGTTTCGAATCGGGACGTCACGGTGATGACGGTCGCGTACCTCCTGCCGACGATCACCTACCTCGTCGCCACCAGCGCCTACACGATCCTCCGGACGGTGTTCCGATCGCTCCGGTACCTGCGAACGAGTCACGACAGCGACGGGCGGGCGGTCGCGGCCGTCATCGTCGTCATCGTGGTGACGACGGTCGTCACGGTCGCCGTCGCCGCCCTCTTCTGGATCGCGAGCTTCCTGCTCTATCGGCTCCTCAGTCGATACCGCGAACACGCCGCCGACCGCGGGGCCGCACAGCTGACCGGCGATCCGCTCGCGCTCGCGAGTGCCCTCGCCACGATCGACGACGAACTCGCCGAGACGCCCGACCGAGACCTTCGACAACTCGACGGCGGGATTGAGGCCCTCTACGTCGCTCCGCTCGACTTCGCCCAGTTCACCGAGGACGGCGACGACGGCCTGCTGAGCAAGGACCTGTTTCCCGAAACCCACCCCGACACTCGCGAGCGGATCGACAGGCTGCAGGACCTCGCCGCCGAGCTGGAG
>SLIS01000266.1 GCA_007135505.1 Halovivax sp. | reverse complement strand
TGGTACAGGAGCCAACGATGACCTGGGAGACCTCCTCGCCGGCGACCTCGCGGACGGGAACGACGTTGTCTGGCATCGACGGTGTTGCGATCAGCGGCTCGAGATCCGAGAGATTGACGACGATCTGGTCGTCGTACTCGGCGTCGTCGTCGGGCTGGAGCTCGACGTACTCGTCGGCGCGTCCCAGTCGCTCGAGGTAATCGCGGGTCCGCTCGTCGGTCGGGAAGATCGACGTCGTCGCGCCGAGTTCGGTCCCCATGTTGGTGATCGTCATCCGCTCGGGGGCGGTGAGCGACTCGACGCCGGGGCCGGTGTACTCGAAGATCTTGCCGACGCCGCCTTTGACCGTCAGCCGGCGCAGCAGCTCGAGGATGACGTCCTTGGCCGTCGCCCACGCGGGAAGTTCGCCCTCGAGGCGGACCTCGACGACCTTCGGCATCTCGATGTAGTAGGGGGCGCCGCCCATGGCGACGGTGACGTCGATGCCACCGGCGCCGATGGCGAGCTGGCCGAGCCCGCCGGGCGTGGGCGTGTGTGAGTCAGATCCCAGTAGCGTCTTCCCGGGGGCGGCGAAGTTCTCCCGGTGGACGTTGTGACAGATCCCGTTCCCGGGTCGGGAGAAGTACGCGCCGTACGTGCCAGCCGCGGAGCGAAGGAACCGGTGATCGTCCGTGTTCTTAAAGTCGAACTGGTAGGTCTGGTGGTCGCAGTACTGGGCGGCGACTTCGGTCTGGACCTCGTCCAGGCCCATCGCCTCGAACTGGAGCCAGACCATCGTCCCGGTCGTGTCCTGTGTGAGCACCTGGTCGATCTCGATCCCGATCTCTTCGCCGGTTTCGAGTTCACCTTCGACGAGGTGATCGTCGAGGATCTTCTCGGTGAGGGTCTGTCCCATAACGGGTTACACTCGGCTTCCCGAACTGATAAAACCACTGCGTACCACGGTCCATGCTGTCAGTGTTCGGGTGATGGTAGGCGTCGAAACCGCGGTCGTCCGGTTCAACGGCCTACCGCGTTCCGTCCAGCGCGACGAACAGGGCGTCCGCACGGCTCGTCGGCTGGTACTTCCGCCAGCGGCCGTCCTTTCGGCGGACGACCAGCCCGGCGTCGGTCAACTGCGTGAGCGCATGGCTGACCGCACTGTCGCTGACGTCGAGCAGGGGTGTGAGCTCACAGACGGACAGCTCTCCATCGGCTGCGGCGAGCAGCCGCACGATTCGATACCGCGTGTCGTCGGCGAGCGCCGAGAGCACCTCGACGTCCTCCTCGAGTGTGGGCTCGACCGAGTCCTCGAGCGCTTCGAGTTCCGCGAGCCGTCGCTCGAGGTCGCCGTCCTGGCACTCACCCCACTCGTCGGCCAGGTAGCGACGGAGTCTGTCTCTCGATTCTACCATCGAGTAGACGGTGAGACGTGGAGGCGTAAAGAAGTAGTCGAACGTCGACGTGACCTGTTGCAGACCTAAGAGCTCACCCGTGCAGGCGAGTGTCTCGGGGAACTCGATTCGGTGAACCCGGCGCCGGGCTCACCGTCGTCGCGTCGTCAGTTCTCAGTCAGCAGCCGGCGCAGCACGAGGTGGAGGACGCCGCCGTTCTCGATGTAGCGGACGGCCGCGGGCGTGCCGACCTGTGCGGTGACGTCGAACTCGGTGGTCTCGCCGGCTTCGTCCTCGGCGACGACCGTGAGTTCGTCGTTGGGCTCTAAGCCGTCCTCTAAGCCCTTGATCTCGAAGTACTCCGAGCCGTCGAGGCCGAGCTCTTCCCAGCCCTCGCCCTCCTCGAACTGCAGCGGCAGGACGCCCATACCGATGAGGTTGTCGCGGTAGATGCGCTCGTAGCTCTTGCCGATGGTCGCGCGGATTCCGAGCAGGTCGGTCCCCTTCGCGGCCCAGTCGCGGCTCGAGCCGGTCCCGAGCTCCTCGCCGGCCATGACCACGAGCGGGGTGTCCTCCTCGCGGTAGCGCTCTGAGGCCTCGAAGACGGTCGTCTCTTCGTCGGTCGGGTGGTGGATCGTGTAGCCGCCCTCGACGCCGTCGAGCATCTGGTTCTCGATGCGGACGTTCGCGAAGGTGCCGCGCATCATGACCTCGTGGTTGCCGCGGCGCGAGCCGTAGGTGTTGAACTCGTGGGGCGGAACGCCGCGTTCGCTGAGCCACTGGCCGGCGGGCAGCTCCTCGCTGAACGGCCCGGCCGGGCTGATGTGGTCGGTGGTGACGGTGTCACCGAGGGTGAGCAGACAGCGGGCGTCGGCGATGTCCTCGACACCCGGCTCCTCGAGCGGGAAGTCCTGGAAGAACGGCGGCTCGCGGATGTAGGTGGACTCGTCGTCCCACTCGTAGACGTCGCCCGTCGGTGCGTCGAGGGCTTCCCAGCGCTCGTCGCCCTCGTAGACGCTCGCGTACTTCTCCTCGAACAGCTCGGGCGAGACGCTGTCGTAGATGGTCTCTTTGATCTCCTCGGCGTCCGGCCAGACGTCCTCGAGGTAGACCTCCTCGCCCTCGTCGTTCGTGCCGATCGGTTCTTCCTCGAGGTCGATGTCCATCCGGCCGGCGAGGCCGTAGGCCACCACCAGCGGCGGGCTGGCGAGGTAGTTCGCGCGGATCTTCGGGTGGATGCGCGCCTCGAAGTTGCGGTTGCCCGAGAGGACGCTCGTCGTCCAGAGGCCGTGCTCGTCGATGGCCTCCTCGATCGGCGCCTGGAGCGGGCCGGCGTTGCCGATACAGGTCGTACAGCCGTAGCCGACGACGTGGTAGCCGAGTGCTTCGAGGTCCTCGAGCAGGTCGGCCTGTTTCAGGTACTCGGTGACGACCTTGCTGCCGGGGGCGAGGCTGGTCTTGACGTACTCGGGTACCTCCAGTCCCTGCTCGGCTGCGTTACGCGCGAGCAGGCCTGCGGCGACCATCACCGACGGGTTCGAGGTGTTCGTACAGCTCGTGATGGCGCTGACGAGGACGTCGCCGTGGCCGATCTCGACCTCGGTGCCGTCCTCGAG
>SLIS01000150.1 GCA_007135505.1 Halovivax sp. | reverse complement strand
TTGCGCAGGAGCCGCGGGTCGGCGCCCTCGGCGCGGATCGCCGCACGGAACGCGCGGGCGACCGGCGTTCGCGGACTCGCCATGACCGGTCGAATAGCGTCGGTCCACTCGATTGCGCCGCCGAACTCGTCGGAACGCGATTCGACGGGTTCCCGTACGGTCTCGATCGACACGGCCGGCGGGACGCGAAGCTGGAAGTCTAGGGTCGCGTCGACGGCCAGTCCGTCGTCGGTCGGGCCGCCGTCGATCGCCACCGGTTTCGCGGTGACAGACTCGAACGGGGACGCGGTGTCGGGTTCGTCGGACGACGTCAGCGCCTCGAGGTCGGTTTCGACGCGCGACCACCACTTCATCGCCCGCTGAATCGCGTTCGGTTCCGGCCGCGAGGAGTGACGGGACGGCGTCGAGATCGTACAGGAGCCGGCACAGAGCCCGCGGTAGCCGAGCGTGATGCCGTCGGCTCCGGAGGGTTCGCCGTTGACGAGCGCCTCGGGCTCCGCACGGTCGGCGACGAGGTGACGGGCGCCGCGCGAGTCCGTCTCCTCGCCGACGACGCCGGCGAACGAGACGCCGGTGCGGACCGCCGCGACGGCCATCGCGGCGAGCGGGCCGGTCGCGTCGACGCTGCCGCGACCCCAGAGGACCGCCCCATCGTCCTCGCCGTCCGGCTCAGTCACGCGAACGGGGATGTCGCCGGGAACCGTATCGACGTGCGAGGTGAGCAAGAGCGCGTCGTCGGCGGGCGCGCGGACGTTTCCCACCTCGTCTATCCACACCTCGCGACCGTGGGCCTCGAAGAAGGCGACCAGTCGCTCGGCGGCCGCCGCCTCCTGGCCGGACGGCGAGGGAATCGACACGAGGTCGACCAGCAGCTCGCGGGCCGTGGCGAGCGAACCGTCGTCCTGGTCAGTCGTTGCCGGCGTCATTGTTCTGGAGTCGCCGCGAGAGTGCTCGTGAGCGCGTCCACGAGCGAGTCCGCGTGGCTCGGTTCGAGCGTCAGCGGTGGAAGCAGTCTGAGGACGGTCCGACCGGCTGGCAGCGCCAGGATCCGGTGGTCGAGTGCGAGATCGCGGAGGACGCGGTTCGTCCCGCGGCCGATCTCGAGTCCGAGCATGAGACCCGCCCCGCGCACGTCGCGGATCGGCAGGTCGGCCTCGGCGAGTTCCCGGCGTACGTACCCACCGACCGTCGCGGCGTTGGCCGCGAGGTCGTCCTCGACGAGCACGTCCAGGGTCGCGGTGGCCGCCGCGGCGACCAGCGGATTGCCGGAGAAGGTCGAACCGTGGGAGCCGGCCGCCTCGGCGATCCAGTCGGCACACAGCGTCGCGCCGAGTGGGAGCCCGCTCGCGACCCCCTTCGCCGTCGTCACGATATCGGGGACGACCGCCCCGTCGACGAGTGTATCGTTCTCGCAGGCCCACAGTGTTCCGGTACGTCCGAGACCGGTCTGGATCTCGTCGAAGATCAGCGCCGAATTCGTCGCGCGGGTGACTTCGCGAGCGGTTTCGAGGTAGCCCGCCGGCGCGGGGTTGATGCCGCCTTCGCCCTGGATCGGCTCGAGGATCACCGCCGCGGTGGTGTCGTCGACCGCGGCCGCGAGGGCGTCGGCGTCGCCGTAGTCGACGAACGTGACGCCGTCGAGGAGCGGTTCGTACGGCGCCCGGTACTTCGGTTTCCAGGTGACCGACAGGCTGCCCGCCGTCCGACCGTGGAACGCGCGCCTGGTGGCGACGATCTCGGTCCCGTCGGTCGCGCTGCGGGCGAACTTCAGTGCGGCCTCGTTCGCCTCGGTCCCGGAGTTACAGAGCCAGACGTTCCCGAGGTCGCCTGGCGCGAGCGCGGCCAGTTGCTCCTCCAGCTGGGTCCGGCGCTCTACCGGGTACGATCCCTGCACGTACAGCAACTCGCCGGCCTGGTCCCGGACGGCCGCCACCACGTCCGGGTGGCAGTGGCCCGCAGGCGTACAGGCGTAGCTCGCCCCGAAGTCGAGGTATTCCGTCCCGTCAGCGGCGGTGAGGTGGACGCCCTCGCCGGATTCGATCGTGATCGGCTTCTCGGAGAAGACGAACCCGCTCATCGGCCGGACACCTCCAGTTCGTCGCCCGCGTCGGCCTCGCCGGCGCCCGACTCTGTCGGTCCGTCGAGCGCGTCGGGCGTGATCGTCGTGCCGCGACCGGCGAGGGCATTTGAGATGGGATCGTTCGCGTTCGCCCCGGTCACGACGACCGACGTGGCCCCGCCCGCTAACGCCTCCGTCGCCGCCATCACCTTCCTGGTCATGAACCCCTCGGCGGCCGTCTCGAGTGCGTCGAGGTCGGCCGGCGTCCTCGCCGACTCGATCAGCGTGGACTCGTCGTCGGGATCGGCGTAGATGCCGGCGACGTCGGTCAGGACGACGAGATCGCCACCCAGCGCGCCGGCGATCGCACCGGCCGTCCGATCGGCGTCGGCGTTGACGGCCGTGTAGCTGCCGGGGCGCTCCGCGCCGAGGATCGGCCCGCCGACGACGGGAACGTACCCGTCGCCGAGCAGCGTCTCGAGGAGGTCGACGTTCACCGACTCGATGGTGCCCGAGTGGTCGCCGCGCTTGATCTTTCGCTTCCCGTCCTCGAGCACCCTCACGGCGGACTTGCGGTTGCCGGCGAGGAGTTTCCCGTCGAGACCGGAGAGCCCGACCGCGTCGACGCCCTCGTTCTGGAGCGCCTCGACCAGGCCGGTGTTGACGGATCCCTGCATGGCCAAGGCGTACGCCTCCATCGTCCGCTCGTCCGTAAAGCGCCCGACGACGCCGTCCGGCGTCTCCACGTACGTCGGCTCCCGGCCGAGCGCCTCGAGCGTCTCGTCGACCGCGGTCGAACCGCCGTGGACGACGACCACGTCGATACCGTTGGCAGCGAGGTGGGCGACGTCCGCCAGGGCGCCCGCCGGCTCGACGGCGCTGGCGCCGCCGATCTTGACGACGATCGGCCCATGGATGTCCGGGTCGCCC
>SLIS01000423.1 GCA_007135505.1 Halovivax sp. | reverse complement strand
GGGAGCAAGAGCGCGATCAGGACCTGGCCGAAGAAGGTGTCGGCAACGCCCCCGAAGGGATTCTCGCCACCCCCGCCGAGGACGCTGTGGAATCCGTCCGCCGGATAGAGCTGGACGCCGAGGTCGTTGATCTCCATGGCCGTGACGCCGTCGTGGACGGCGGCGTCGAACTGGGTCGCCCCGGGATCGGCCGTGACCTCGTAGGAGACGCGCTCGCCGTCGAGGTAGCCCTCGAGCGTGATCGACTCACCGGCCCGGTCCTCGAGCACCGCCGCGAGGTCGCCGCCGTCGTGGGTGCGCTCACCGGCGGCCGCCGTCACGACGAAGAACGAGTCCTCCGGTGCGCCCGCGTCGTCGAGGTCGCTCCCCTCGAGTACCTGCACAGAAGCGCCGATTGGGACGTCGTGAGTGTCGGTCTCCCCATCGGCACGCTCCACAGTGAGCGTCACGCGTTCGTCCGCACCGACTGCCTCAAGCAACTGGGTGCTGGTCGAGACCGACTCGCCGTCGACTTCCACGATGCGGTCTTTCAGCTCGAGGTCGGCTGGACCGCCCTCCAGTGCGGAGACGACGATCGGTGCACGCTCGACGCGTTCGTCGCGTTCGTCGTCGATCGTGACGGTGATCGTTCCCTCGTCGGTCGCCTCGAGAACCTCGATGAAGTGATCGTTGTCCTCGATCGCCTCGCCGTCGAGGTGGGTGATCCGATCGTTCTCCGAAATTCCGGCGGATTCAGCCGGGGAATTCTCGACGACGCCGCCGACGGCCGCGCCGGGAGCGACGGCGATCGCGCTGCCGACCAGCCAGAACAGCAGGGCGAACCCGACGACCGTCACGACGAAGTTGTTAGTGACACCGGCGGCGAACATCCGGGTCTGTCCGCCACGGCTGGCTTCCCGGCTGCTCTGCTCGTCGGGCTGGACGAACGCGCCGATGGGCAGTATCGCGACCATCGCCACGCCCATCGACTCGATGTCGATGTCCTCGACCCGACAGAGCAGGCCGTGACCGCCCTCGTGAACCACGAGCCCGACGAAGAGGCCGACGACGATACCCGGTGTCGCCGATAGCGGGAGGAAGTCGTTGATTCCGGGGATGACGAGGACGTTCTGTGGCTGCTGGATGTCCGTCGGCTGTGGCGCGAGCAGGGAACTGATGGCCGCGCCGAGCAGGAAGACGAACATCGCGACCATCACGACGAGCGAGATGCCGATTCCGAAGTTCGCCCACGCACGCCAGAATCGCGTCGGCCCGGAGAGCCAGTCCAGAAACGCCCGGCCACGCGTCGTGTGCATCGTCACCATCGGTCCCGACACGCTGACCCACTCGGGCAGCACGCGAAGCTTCCGGAGGGCGATCAGTCCCATCCAGTAGAGGCCGAGGCCGATAAGGACCCAGGTCAGCAGCGTCGACCCGAAGAGTTCCGGAACGGAGAGGGCGGGGAGGGCGCTACGCATTAGTCGTCGTACGCGTCGAGGGATTCAAGTGGTTTGTGTCTGGCGCTTCGCTACAGTTCACGGATTCGCTACAGTTCACGGAACGAGACTGTCGCGCAGGACTCACGCGAGCGTCGCTACGATCGCGGCTGAGACGGTACGCGGTGGCTAACGTTCGGATGGCTCGCTCTCCGCTTCAGCAGCGAACCGCTCGCCCGGACGTTACCGTTCCCGGCGGAGTCGGTCGACGACGAACGCGCGATCGAGCTTCGCCAGGAACTGGCCGAGTTTCGGTCCCTGTTCCTCGTCGAAGAACAGGCGGTAGCCCGCCGCGAAGAAGTCTCCGACGGGGACGTCGTGGCGCTTTGCCGTCTCGTAGATTTCGCCCTGAAGGGTCTCGGGATCCTCGACGCCGGCGGCGACGAAGTCGGCCAGCTCGTCGAGGGCCGCCTCGGTCGCGGCGTCGAAGTCGTGATCGGGCAGCTCGCTCCGGGCGAGTTCGTAGTCGAATTCGTTGCCCGTTCGGCGGGCCCACGCCTGGGCGCGTTCGACCCGTGCGAGGGCGTCCTCGACCGCCCACTCGGGTGCGTCGTCGGGAATGTGGCCCTCCGTCCGGGCGATCTCCTCGCGGATCGACGGGTCGTCGGTCATCCCGAGGACGGCGGCGAAGGTGTAGGGCAGTCGGATCCGCTCCTCGCGAGGGTCGGAGACGACGAGTGGATACACGCGCTCGGCGAACCGTCGCTCGGACTCGGTACCCTCGACCTCGCCGAAGTAGATGCGCTCGAAGCGGTCGAACTCGTCGACGAGCAGGTCGAGCCGTTCGACGCTGAAGTCCCGCGCCCGGCTGGGATCCTTGGCGAAGAAGTATCGCAGCACCTCGGGCTCTAACAGTTCGAGGACGTCAGAGACGAGAATGACGTTGCCCTCGGAGGAGGAAAACGGCTCGCCGTCGAGGGTGAACCACTCGTAGACCATCGGCACCGGCGGCTCGATCTCGAGAACGTTGCGTGCCACGTCCTCGCCGCTCGGCCAGGAGCCCTCGGCGTGGTCCTTGCCGAAGGGTTCGAAATCGACGCCGAGCACCTGCCACTGAGCCGGCCACTCGAACCGCCACGGCAGTTTGCCGTCGCGGATCGTCGCGGTTCCCTCGTGTCCACAGCCCTCGATCGTTCGATCGCCGGCGTCCATGTCAGTGCAACGATAGTCCACGGTGGCGAGCGCGGCCGTCTCGCGGGTCGCTGTGCTCCCCGCGGGCTCGTCCGAGGGGTTTCGCGCCTCGCCAGCCAGGTCGACGCCGGTCACCGTCTCGGTGAGCTTGCCACACGACTCGCAGATCGGGTTGAAGGGGACGTAGTCACCGTCGGCCTCGACTTTGTCCTGGTACTTCGAGAGTACCCTCCGGGCGCGATCACGGTGGTCCAGAACGTAGCGGGTGACCTCGTCGAACGCGCCCGCCTCGTAGAGGTCGGTGTGCGAGAGGAGGTCGATCGGAACGTCGAGTGCGTCTGCGCTCTGCTGGATGATACTCGAGAAGTGGTCGCCGTAGGAGTC
>SLIS01000167.1 GCA_007135505.1 Halovivax sp. | reverse complement strand
CGAACTCGAGCGCCAGCGGCGTGACCTCGAGGCCACGATCGTCGAACGCTCGCTCGAGACCACGGCACCGACCGAACGCGACGGCAGTTCGTGGCTCGTCACCACCGTCGATGGGATCGAACCGGAAGCCCTCGGTGACGTCGTGCGGGGAGTGCCGGAGGGGGCTGCAGACGTGATCGCCGTTGTCGGCGAAACTGATTATCCGTTCGTTGTCGTGCGCACGACCGGGAATTCCGATGCCCAGGAACTCATCGACGACCTCACCGTCGAGTACGGTGGTGGCGGCGGGGGCTCAGAGACGTTCGCTCAGGGTGGGGGTTTCGACGTGGCTGCAGACGAGATAGTGGAGGCGCTCGAGTCGGGGCTGGACTGATTCGGGGTTCTGGGTGGACTGGTTTGGCTGATGGGGCTACCAGACACTGCGTCAGCGGTACACTGATCCAGCATCGAGAGATCCCTGCTGGAACAGGGCAGGATGTTTTGTGGATGGAGCGTGTGAGTTAGAATATCTCGAGCCGATTGCCCGAGTGACCGATTTCCTCGAGCGAAGTATAAGGTTTTACTACTATGCGAGTCAATGCGTGATCATGGGCATCGATTATTCGCAGCTACACGACCCCAACGCCGAGTACACGATGCGGGATCTCTCGGCTGAGACGATGGGCGTCACCGCGAAGCGCGGCGGCGGACGCGACGTCGAGATCACCGACGTGCAGACGACGATGGTCGACGGGAATTTTCCGTGGACGCTCGTCCGAATCTACACGGACGCCGGCATCGTCGGTACCGGCGAAGCCTACTGGGGTGCAGGCGTCGCCGAACTCGTCGAGCGAATGACGCCGTTCCTGCGAGGGGAGAACCCCCTCGACATCGATCGACTGACCGAACACATGGTGCAGAAGATGTCCGGCGAAGGGTCGCTCGCTGGCGTCACTGTCACCGCCATCTCGGGCATCGAAATCGCATTACACGACCTCGCCGGCAAGATCCTCGAGGTGCCCGCCTACCAGCTTCTGGGCGGGAAATACCGCGACGAGATGCGCGTCTACTGTGACTGCCACACCGAGGAGGAGGCCGACCCGATCGCTTGCGCCGAGGAGGCCGAACGCGTCGTCGACGAACTCGGCTACGACGCGCTGAAGTTCGACCTCGACGTGCCCTCCGGACACGAGAAAGATCGCGCGAACCGCCACCTGCGCGATATCGAGATCGAACACAAAGCGAGCATCGTCGAGGCCGTCACCGAAGCCGTTGGCCACCGGGCCGACGTCGCGTTCGACTGCCACTGGACGTTCTCCGCCGGCAGTGCCAAGCGTCTGGCGAAGCGCCTCGAGGAGTACAACGTCTGGTGGCTCGAGGATCCCGTCCCACCGGAGAATCACGACGTCCAGCGGGAGGTCACCCAGTCGACGACGACGCCGATTACGGTTGGGGAGAACGTCTACCGAAAACACGGGCAGCGCCAGCTGATCGAGAAGCAAGCGGTCGACATCATCGCGCCCGACATGCCGAAAGTCGGCGGGATGCGAGAGACACGGAAGATCGCGGATCTGGCGGACATGTACTACGTCCCGGTGGCGATGCACAACGTGGCCTCACCGGTTGCGACGATGGCTGCGGCCCACGTCGGTGCAGCGATTCCGAACTCGCTGGCCGTCGAGTACCACAGCTACGAACTCGGCTGGTGGGAAGACCTGGTCGAGGAGGACGTCATCGAGGAGGGGTACATCGAGATCCCCGAAGAGCCGGGTCTCGGTATCACGCTCGACGTGGACGCCGTCGAAGCCCACATGGTCGAGGGTGAGGAGTTGTTCGACGAAGCGTAAGATTCTCGAGTTCGAAATCCGAGTTCGTTTGGAATGTGGTTCTGGCCGACTGATGACCGTATCTGCGGATGTTTGACCAGTCCTCGAGCAACGTACCTCGAGCGTCACGGGTCGACGAAACCGTTTCGCGTCCCTTCCGTTCGATTTCAATCCAAAGTTTCCACCGGGAACACGCCGATTACGGGTGCGAAGCCGCTCAGTACTGTACCGTCTCTCGGTCTAATCTCTTCCTGAGACTGGAACGATTTGTTCTGCTTTACGTCCTGAGGTGGACGGTACAGACGTCATGGACGACCACCCTGAAGATTCCGAAGGCAGCCGATTATCGACGGACAGAGAAACGATTCGACGCTGGGCGGACGATCACGCCGCGGTACCAGTCCAGCATCGGGACGAGTCGGATCGCTACCGCATCGTTTCGGAGTCAGAAGCGACCGACGATCACGAGACGGTGGATTGGGATGATTTCTTTACCCGACTCGACGAGGACGATCACGTCGTCATTTATCACGGTACGGAGGTGTCCACCCCCTTCGAAGTAACCCGCCGTGAAGACGCGCTCACACGAAGCAGCGTCGACCGAGAAGATCTCAAAGACCGACTCCTCGAGGGGGAGACGGTGACGACGGAGGTGACCGAGACGACCGTCGTCGAGAGCGTCGTCGTCGAGGAGGCGACTATCGAGAGCCAACTCATCGACACCGAGGTGATCGACGAGAGCGTGATCGATGTCGAACTCCTGATGCGCGAGTGTACGACCTGTAGCCTCCAGGACGAGGGAGCCGTCGAAAACAGAGAGTGGTTCGACGAGGATCGGTACATGGACTCGGTAGCGCGTACGGAACCCGAGCCGATGGACGCTGAGATGGGATCCATCGAATCCACAGCATCGATCCCGTACACCGCCGAATTGGACGTCGAGGAAACGTGGGCGGTCACTCGCGGGTTCACCGAGCGGTTCACCGTAGAGAGCCACGTTGCGGACACCGACGTCGTCGAAACCGATACCGTGGAGGATCGCGACATCGATATCGAGGGGCTCCAGCGGACGATTGCCGAGAGCGACCTCCTGGATCTCGATATGTCGCCCGAGAACGTCCTGGTACAGTGTGATATCGAGACGGAGTTTAGCGACGACGATCGAATTCACACCCACTTCACGCGCGAACACGT
>SLIS01000102.1 GCA_007135505.1 Halovivax sp. | reverse complement strand
TGGGGCGTCCACGGCGGGGTGTTGCGCGGGCTGATCGCGTCCACTCGGTGGCGCGATCCTGCGAAGGAGGCGGTTGGAGTTCCTATCCTTTTGGAGTTCCTATCCTTTATCCTTCGCAGCCAGCTCGCGAGCATGCTGTCGGACTCGGCCACCGAGTGGCTGGTGCGTCATGCGAGCCTGCCGGTGATGGTGGTGCACGATGTCCCCCTCAGCGATGCGATGCGCGAGCACCTGCCGCCCGGCTTCGAACACCACAACGGATGACACAGGAGGTTTCATGATGGCTGCAACGACTCGATTCGGCGGGACCCTGATCGCAGCGCTGAGCCTCGCGGGAGGCGCCGCCCATGCGGACGCCAGCGCCGGCATGGTCGCCCAGACCCTGGACCGGGAGGGCCAGCCGCTGGTCTCCGTCGACGGCGCAAGGGCAGAGGACACCTTTGCCGCCCTCGGGGCCCTGACGGTCAAGGGCCGGCTGATGCGCGACAGCGAGATGGGCCATGAAGGCTATCGCCCGGAACTGGCCGGAGACCCGATGCAGGCGGTCGGCGAACGCTGGCTGGACCTGCTGGACTACGCCGAGGGGGCGTTCCTCGACGAGGGCCGCCTGCGGGCGCATGCCGGTGCGGAGGACGAGGCCGGCCCGGCCGCCTATGCCGAGGCCAGTTATCTCTATCACATGCACCACAGCGCGGGCCGGTTCGAGGACCTCGGGCTGTACGACGACCTCACCCACCAGCCCAGCCCGATGATCTCGCAGCTGGAGAACCATCTGGTCAACACGCGCCATGAAGACGGCCGAATCCACGGCGCCAAGGCCAGCGATGCCGAGGCCTTCGCCTACGGCATGGATGCGCTGCACGCCTCGGCCTATGCCTGGGTCCGCCAGGACAAGCCGGGTGGCGCCGATGACATGGGCCAGCTCGACCTGGACGCCCTGGCCGGCTGGCTCGGTCATTCGCGTGACGACCTGGTGGCGGTCGCCCGCGCGGTCGCGGACCGGGCCGACGAGGCCTGGGACGCGGACGCCGGGATCTACGTGCTGGACGAGGGTACCGAGTGGTCCGTCGACCAGCTCGGTGCCATGCTGCGCGGGCACAAGGGCTTGTACGAGATGCTGGCGCTGTACGGAGACGATGACGACCAGGAACGGGCGGAAACCCTGGCGGATCGCGCCGCGGCCATCACCACGGCCGTGCTGGACGGACACGGGCCGCTGCGTGACTGGGGCCTGCCCGCGCGCCTGGAATTCGTCGACGGCCGGGCCGTGGCCGCGTCGGACGAGGTGGATGTCGGCGGCCAGTGGCGCTTCGTGCATCAGGTCACCGGCGGGTTTTCCATCCTGCGCGAGCGCGACGGCACCTCCGGCCTGATGGGTGAACGTCACCCCGAACTGGAGCAGAAAGTGGGCCGGGCGCTGGACCGCATGTTCCTCGGCGCGCTCGAATACCAGCTCGACGGCGACTACGTGCCGGCCCGCCTGGACCATGGCGACGGCTCGGTCAGCGACCCGACCGTCACCACCCGCGCGGCGGCGGCCTTCGTGCAGGCCGTAGGCAACGGGTACCGCGCCGGCGACGCATTCGACCGCCCCGGGGCCTGGGACGACGACGCCGAACTGGCCGAACGCAGCGAGGCCCTGTACGACGCGATGCTGCGCCACGGCGAGCTGGTCAGCTCGCGTTTCGTGCGGGTGGACTAGCGGGTCCCGGGCCGGATCTCGGGCCGGGTTTCGGCCAGCCACCGGGCCGCCGCCTCGCGCAGGCGGCGGATGACCCCGCGCCGGCCGGAGACCCCGGCCAGCGCTTGCAGGGCCGCCCAGTCCTGCTGCACGCACGCGGCATGCAGCAGGGCCTGGCCCGGGTTCAGATCCAGCTCGCGATCCCGCGCGGCCTCGGCCGCCAGGGCCCGGCGCAGTGCCGGCAGGGCCCACTCGAAGCTCCGGCTGCGATGGGCAAACGCCTCGATCGAGGCGCGATCGTCCGCATCGACTTCGCCATGCTCGCCGGGCGCCGGCAGGCTCTGCTCGATGGCGCGGGTGGTGGCGCTGTCCAGCTGCTCCGCGGCCAGCGTGCGCCATAGCGGCCAGTCGCGGGCGAACGCCCCCTGCACCGCCGCCAGCGCTGACCCCGCCTCGCCGGCCTCGGCCAGCGCACGCATCACGATCAGCGTGACCTGCCCGCTGGCCGGATCCGGGCGCACGCCCAGGCGCACCGGCACGAAGCCCTCGCGCCGCCAGAAGCACAGCATGCCCGGGGTCACCCCGAACGCCGCCCCCAGCAAGCCCACCCCGTCGCGCGCGGCACGTTCGGCCACCGCGCGCAGCAGGCGCGTGCCCAGCCCGCGCCCCTGCCAGGCGGGATGCACCGCGATCCGGTGGACACGCTAGGCGGTCTGCCCCGCTAGTGAAATGGAACACACCGCAGCCAGGGTGCACGGCAGGAAACGCCCCGGCGGGCGCCGCTCGCCGGCCCACACCGAATCGGCCAGCTCCGGCGGGAGCCCCGGCTCGGCCTGCACCAACACCGCCCCGAACAGGGCGCCATCACGTGCCCCTTCCAGCAGCAGGACATGCAGGTCCGGATCATCCAGCCAGCGCTGCAGATCGGAGGGCCGGGTGCGGTACTGCGCGTCGGCCAGCAGACCGGTCAGCGCCTCCAGGCGGGCGGCATCACCCGCGAGCTCGGCCGGCGAGCGCCACGCCAGACGTACGGCCTGAGGCGTCGGCTCGTGGCTGGCCGCTTTCAGCAAGAACAGCCGGTTGATCCAGTCTTCCAGCGGGTCGCCCGCCGCCCAGCGCACGGGCTCGCGCAGGCGCAGGATCCGCGGTCGCAGGCCGGCCCGTTCCAGTGCCGCTGCGGCGACTGCGGCCACGACTGCCTGATCGCCTTCTCGTGCAAGGGCCGCGGCGTTTGCCCGTCCTGCAACACCCGCCGCATGGCCGAGACGGCTGCGCATCTCGTCGATCATGTGCTGCCGCCGGTGGCCATGCGCCAGTGGGTGCTGTCGGTGCCCA
>SLIS01000448.1 GCA_007135505.1 Halovivax sp. | reverse complement strand
GTTCGAGCGGGTCGCCTCGCGTTTCGACGCGGGCGTATTCGAGCAGCCGGTCGATCATCTCCCGCATCCGCTCGCCACCGTCGACGGCGTAGTCGATGAACTCCTCGGCGTCCTCGTCGAGTTCGTCGGCGTACCGGCGCTCGAGCAACTGGAGGTAGCTCGTGATCATCCGCAGCGGCTCCTGGAGGTCGTGACTGGCCGCGTACGCGAACTGTTCTAGCCGTTCGTTCGATTCCACCAGCTTTCGGCGATACTCCTCTCGTTCCGTGACATCTCTGATGACGCCGATTCGCCGTTCTCGCGCGTCTTCGTCCAGAATGACGAACCGGTTCTCGACCGTGCGGGTCTCGTTTGGGCCGGCCGCTATCGTCTCCTCGAACGACGGGAGTTCGTCCAGCGTCGTACGCTCCCACTGTTCGGCCTCGATCGACGCGAACTCGTCGCCGAACACCGCCGAGGCGTGTCGACCCAGCAACTCCGTTCGGGAAAACGAGGTCAGATCGGTAAAAGCCTCGTTGACGAGTTCGAACCGCCGCTCCTCGTCGATGACGTAGATGCCATCGTGAGCCGTTTCGACGATCGTTTCGTACTGTTCGAGTTCCCGTTCCCGTTCTAATCGTTCGGTGATGTCTTCGGCGGTGGACACGACGCTGTCGATCTCTCCGCTGTCGTCGTAGACCGGAGCTCCGTTGAGGGAGATCCAGACGCGCTCCCCATCCGGACGAGAGATGCCGCTGGAATAATCGAACACCGG
The DNA here is from genome assembly GCA_007135505.1 of Halovivax sp. The sequence goes on along the minus strand of SLIS01000448.1, from coordinate 2,264 downwards.
TTCTCCGGACTCCATAATCTGTGGGAAGGGTTTCTCGTCATCCGGGAGGGGGTCGCCATCGGTATCGACTTCGTCCCAATCGGAATCGTCGAAGCAGAGGTCGTTGATCCGTTCTTTGCTCCGCCCGTATATCTCCTCGGCGCGGTCGTTGGCGAACTGCAACTCCCCGTCGCCGTCGACGATCGTGATGCCGATCGGACTCGTTTTGACGATCGTTTCGAAACGGGTCAGTTCTCGTTCACGCCGCTTCCGTTCGGTGACGTCTCGTCCGATGCCCGCCAACACCGTCTCGCCGTCCGGATTGGCGAGCGTCGACCCCGTGAACTCGTACGGGATGGTGGTACCGTCCTTGGTGAGATACTCCGCTTCGACCTGTACGCTCCCCGTTTCGAATCCGTCCGCGATCGCGTCGGCGATCCGATTCTGCTCTTTCTCGTCGAAGAACTCCAGCGCGTGCATCGATGCAATCTCCGAATCCTCGTAACCCGTTACCTCGCCGAGACTGTCGTTCCAGCGGTGGAGCGTGCCATCGGTCTCGAGCACGTAGAACACGTCGTCGATCGCGTTCAACACGTCGTCCGTGTACTCCCGATAGCGTTCGAGCTGCTGGTTGCGAGTTTCAGCTTCGTACGTTCGCGTCCTCGCTTGCCCGTCGTTGATACCCACGGCGAAGCCCGCAACGCTGCCGAGTGCGGTCAGGATCGGCGGAGATTGCGTTGAAACGCTTTCTCCGGGCTGAAGGTGGTAAACAACAATGAGACCGACCATACCGCCGAATCCGGCGAGACACCAGCCAGCAATACGTGGATAGCAGTCGGGATCGATATCGGCGCGTGCGAGCCAATACGCGCCGTATACGAGGAGGAAACCCGGCACGGCAATCATCAAAGTGATGGTGAGAATAGTTACCGCTGGTTGGCCCTGCCCACTCGCGAAAATTGCCCGTCCGACGGCAAATACGAGGAATACGCTGCCGAGAAGACCGATGGCGCGTCTCGCACCGACAGGGGACAGCAGCGGTCTCCGAGGTAGCATTGGCTCTTTTACGAGGGGTTTGCAGTATGAGCCTTGCGTTTGATAACAGCCAACCGCTGTTCGGTTGTTCTGTAGCTCTGATAACTAAATCAGTGGTTGTACTGCATTCGTGCTGTGTATTCAGCACGGCTCGGCGAACATAGCATGTGTTTGATACAAAATGCACTGTTCGGTTCGCAGGTGTAGTGAGCGTGCGCTTCGCGCTAAAACACATTAGAGGAATGGGGTTTTCAAGAGGTGTTTCCCGGTTCGATATGGTTTCGGAAACAGACGAACGACGGTCGCGGTAGCTCGAGTGAACCGTCCCCCGACACCGACGCAAAAGAAATCGGAACAGTCCTCGTTCGCCGCTTAGTCCGACAACGCGGACTCGAGTTCGCCGCTGTAGGACCCCTGTTCGGACTCGAAGGAGACCTGGTTGAGTGCCTCGCCGCCCTGTTCATCCTCGAAAGTGCTGACGAACTGCTCGGACAGCTGCTGGCCGTAGTCGTTGTTGACGTACAGCGTCGCGACCGTCTCGGCCTCGAGTCGGTTCGCCGCCACTTCGGCCATGACCTGCCCCTGCAGCAGATCGCTGGGAGCGGTCCGGAAGAAGTAACCGTCGTCGTCGATGTCCGAGAGGCTGAGTGCCGTACTGGATGGCGAACACTGGACGACGTTCGCGCTGCTGGACTCCCCGACGAATGCGACGGAGTTCCCGGACGACCCCGCGCCGACGATCGACGGGTAGCCGGCGTCGATGAGCGAGCCACCGTTGCTGATGGTGGTGTCTTCGTCCGTCTCGGTGTCCTCGGCCTGCAGATCGATGTCGAAATCGGTGCCCTCGAATTGGTCCGCGGCGAGTTCGCCCGCTTGAGCCATCGGCGTCCCGAGCTCTCCCAGATCACCCGTCTCCGGGAGCAACATCGAGACCATCACTTCGTCGCGGTCCGTTCCGCCGGGGGAGTCGTCGGCCATCTCGCCGTCGGGATCCGATCCCTCGAACGTGACCGTATCGACCGTTTCAACACCGTCTCCACCGAGTTCCCAGATGTCGTAGGCTGCCTCCGCGGGGTCGCCAACGTCGTCGAAGTCGACGGTACTCGAGGCACCCTGATAGTTAATGTCGTCGCCATCGGCAGCCGCTGCGGCCGCCTCCTCGAGTTCGCCCGGTCCGTACTCGTCGCCGTTGGGGTTTGCGATCCGTCGCATCTGGCCGCGGATCGCTTCGCCGTCGTTCTCGCCGGCCG
>SLIS01000182.1 GCA_007135505.1 Halovivax sp. | reverse complement strand
CGCCGTGGACGCCGCTCGAGGACGTGTAGACCAGTCGATCCGGCGCGGACGCACGGTCTCCGAAGTGTTCGAGCACCGTCTCGAGCCCGTCCACGTAGACGGCCCGGGCGGCCTCCGGTCCGCGGCCGCCGCTGCTCGCCGCGAAGACGACGGCGTCGACGTCCGGAACGGCGTGTAAGGCCTCCCCGTCGGTCACGTCGGCCTGGACGGCGTGCACGCCGGCACCTTCGACCTGATCCAGGCCCGTTGGGGAGCGACGGACGCCCCAGACGTCGTGGCCGTGGCCTCGAAGCTGCCGTGCCAGTTCGAGCCCGACGTACCCACAGCCGAGGATGGCGATTCGCATACCGGTTCTCGGGTCGGTTCGAATAAAACTCCACCGACAGTTCGTCGGTCGAACCGCGCTGGCGTCGACTCTCACCCGCCAGAGCCCACATAGAAACCCCTTTACTCCGCGCCTTATTGCACTCACCTAATGAGTCTTGCCGCGTCCGATCGGGAGCTCGTCGTGGAGGAACTCGGACGAGAGCCGACCCCCGCGGAGTCGGCTCTGTTCGAGAACCTCTGGAGCGAACACTGTGCCTATCGGTCCTCACGGCCGCTTCTCTCTGCCTTCGAGAGCGATGGCGAACACGTGATCGTCGGGCCCGGTGACGACGCAGCCGTCGTCGAGGTCCCCACCGCATCCGACTCGGATTCGATCTACATTACGCTCGGTATCGAGAGCCACAATCACCCTTCCTACGTCGATCCCTTCGACGGAGCAGCGACGGGGGTGGGCGGGATCGTCCGTGACACGCTCTCGATGGGTGCGTATCCGATCGCACTCGCCGATAGCCTCTACTTCGGCGAGTTCGACGACGAACACTCGAAGTACCTCTTCGAGGGTGTCGTCGAAGGAATCAGCCACTATGGCAACTGCATCGGCGTTCCGACGGTCACCGGTAGCGTCGACTTCCATCCGGACTACGAGGGTAATCCGCTGGTCAACGTGGCCTGTGTGGGATTGCTCGAACCCAATCGACTCGTCACGGCTGAGGCCCAGCAACCGGGCAACAAGCTCGTCGTCTTCGGGAACGCGACCGGGCGTGACGGGCTGGGTGGTGCGAGCTTCGCGAGCGAGGATCTCGACGAGGACGCCGAAACGGAGGATCGTCCGGCGGTCCAGGTCGGCGATCCGTACGCGGAGAAGCTCCTCATCGAGGCCAACGAGGTCTTACTCGAGGAGGACCTGATCGAGTCGGCCCGCGACCTCGGTGCGGCAGGTCTCGGTGGTGCGTCGAGCGAACTCGTCGCGAAGGGCGGCCTCGGCGCCGAGATCGAACTCGAACGGGTCCCACAGCGCGAACCGAACATGAACGGCCTCGAGATTCTACTCGCCGAATCTCAGGAGCGGATGTGCTACGAAGTCCGCCCGGAGAACGTCGATCGCGTCGCGGCGATCGCCGACCGATTCGACCTCGAGTGTGCGGTGATCGGCGAGGTGACGGACGGTTCGTACCGATGTACGTTCGACGGCGAGACGATCGTCGACGTCGAGGCGACCTTCCTCGGCGAGGGTGCCCCGATGAACGACCTCGAATCGATCGATCCCGAACCGCCATCCCGGGCACTGCCGTCGCCGCAGCCGCCACTCGAGGACGCGTTCGAGGCGGTCGTTTCCAGTCCGAACACCGCCTCGAAACGCTGGGTCTACCGGCAGTACGACCACGAGGTCGGGACCCGGACCGCACTCGGACCGGGTGCGGATGCGGCCGTCCTCGCCCTGGACGAGGTGACGGGAACGTACGCGAACGACCGAGTGTCGTCGGATCAGCCGGTCGGACTCGCCATCTCTAGCGGTGCCGAACCGAACTGGACGTCGGCCGATCCCTACGATGGCGCGCGGGCGGTCGCCCTCGAGAATGCGACGAACCTCGCCGCCGTCGGGGCGACCCCGCTCGCGGCGGTGGACTGTCTGAACGGCGGTAACCCGGAGAAACCGGACGTCTACGGTGGATTTAGCGCGATCGTCGACGGATTGGCTGCGATGTGTGACCGGCTCTCGGTCCCGGTCGTCGGGGGGAACGTTTCGCTGTATAACGACTCACCGTCGGGTCCGATCCCACCGACGCCGACGCTGGCGATGGTCGGTTCGCGTCCCGGCGTCGATGCGCCCACGACGGCCGCCCGACCCGAGGGCGATCTCCTGCTCGTCGGACCGGCCGTCGAGCTGGACCAACCGTCCCTTGGCGGGTCCATCTACCTCGACCGATTCGACGGGACTGATCATTTCCCGACGATTCCCGAGAACCCGTCCGACCTGGTCGACGCGATTTCACGTGTCGCGCGTGCCGACACGACCCGGGCTGTCCACGACGTCAGCCACGGGGGCCTGGCCGTCTCGCTCGCAGAGATGGTCTCCGAGGCGGCCGGACTCTCCGTCGAACTCCCGTCGTCGGCGGATCCTGCCGGCGTCCTCTTCGAAGAGCGACCGGGACGGGTTCTCGTCCAGACGGCCGACCCGGACGTCGTCCGTGAAATCGTCGGCGAGTCGGCGACCGTCACGTCGATCGGTTCCTCGACGGACGACCCACGGCTCACGGTCGACGTCGGTTCCGATTCGCTTCGGTACACTGCCGAGGAAATCGCGGCGCTTCGGTCGACGATCACGAACGCTCTCGAGTAGTCAAACCCGGGTCCCGCTCGATTCGGAAACTGTATCCGCTTTCGGGTTCCGAACCCGAGAAAACCGGCCATTTTTGGGTGTATGTGCCGATATCTTCTTGATCGTCTACTGTGTGCTTCGAAAACGTTCCCGGAGGTTACAGCTAATGTCTCAATCGGCTCACGTGCTGATCGTCGAAGACGAATCCGATCTCGCGGCGCTGTATGCGACGTGGCTCCCGGACGAGTTCTCGGTGACGACGACCGACGATGGCAACGAGGCGCTCGCGCTCATCGACGACTCCGTCGACGTCGTGTTACTCGATCGACGCATGCCGGCGCTCTCGGGTGACAGCATCCTCGGTACGATTCGCGAGCGGGAGCTGGACTGTCGGATCGCGATGGTCACGGCGGTCGAACCGGACTTCGGCGTCATCGAAATGGGGTTTGACGAGTACCTCGTCAAGCCCGTATCGAAAGCGGACATTCGATCCGTCGTCGATCAACTGCTCCTTCGGTCGACGTACGACGATCAGCTCCAGGAGTACTTTTCACTGGCCGCGAAGAAAGCGTTACTCGACACCGAGAAGACCGACGCCGAACTGAAAGCCCACTCCGAGTACGCGGCTCTCGAGGACCAACTCGCCGTACTGCGAGCGAGCGTCGACGATACGCTTGCCGAACTGTTCGATCAGGACGTCTATCGACGACTCTGTCGGGACATAACCGGCCAACCATCGACCGCGCCGAAGTGAGCGTCAGGTCGAATCGAGCGTCGTCACGTCGCGAACTTCGAATCGCGTCCCCCCTCGATCGCCGACGCCGATGGACACCGACCAGCCGTGGGCTTCGGCGATCACTCGGGCGACCGCCAGCCCGAGCCCGTCGCCCGACTCGTCCCCGTCGATCGTGAGGTCCGGTACCGTCTCCGGTGCCGCCGGGGCGTTTCCGGAGGCGTCGTCGAGGATGAAAAATCCGCGTGACCCCGTCGCGGGCGTGTCGAGACCGAGCGTTCCGATCTGGATCGTCACGTCGTCCGCCGAGCGGTATTCCGCATCGTCGAATATCGTTTCGAGGAGGTACCGAAACCGTTCCGGGTCTGCTCGGAGGGTGGCCCCATCTTCGACGACGACGGCCGCGCTCTCGAGGCGAGAGGCGTCGATCGCGTCGGATATCGCGCTTTCCAGGTCGACCGGAGCCCGCTGTCCGACCGAGGTCGCGTTTCGTGCGTACTCCCGGATGTCGTCGATGAGCCGTTCGGTGCGATCGAGGGTTTCCGCGGCTTCGTCTTCGGCGAAGGGGAATTCCCACTCGTTCGAGTTCTCGGCGCTTGCCTCCAGGGCGTCCGCAACGACCGTCAACTCCTCTTTCAGGTCCTCCGAAAGCACCGTCGCGACGGCCTCGAGCCGCTCGGACTGGCGCTCGAGTCGCTCCGTCCGATCCCGAAGCACTCGCTCTCGATCGGCCCGATCGAGCGCGGCCCGCGTGTTTTCGGTAAGCGTCGAGACCAACTCGAGGTCCGTCTCGTCGAATCGTCCGGGTTCGAACGAACCCGTCATCAGCACGCCGTAGGCGCCGATCGGCGCGATTATCTCGCTTCGCAATGGCGTGTCCGGATTATAGACGCCGTCTTCCTCCCGAAGATCGTCGAAGATCGTGGGGTCGCCGTCCTCGTAGACGTCCCAGACGAGCCCTTCACCCGGTCGAAAACGAGGGAGACCGCCGAACTCCTCGTGTGCATCGGCCGTGCCGGCGATCGGGTCCAGGTAGCCCTTTTCTTGCTCCAGCAACCAGATGCCGCTGATGGGTAGTTCGAGGAGATCGCTCCCGGCGTGGACGGCGATCGCACAGATCTCTTCCGGATCGGACGATTCGAGCAACCACCGGGTGATCTCGTGGAGCGAGTGGACGAGGTGTTCGTAGTCACGCTGATTGGTCACGTCCCGGAATACGAGCGCGAGTCGAGCGTTCCACGAGTCGATCGGTGCGATACGGACCTCGCCGTTGCGACTGGCCGTCTCGTCGACGGCGTAGGTTATCTCGAGCGTTCGCTGGGCGACGCTTCCCGACGCGACCTCGTCGAGTGCCCGGCCGAGCGCGACGACGTCGTCGTCCGGAATCGCGGCCAGTTCAGTAACCCGATCGACGTGATCACCGGTGACGTCGGCCTTTTGGACGCCGAACGTGTCGACGACTGCGTCGTTGATCGAGACGACGTGAAAGTTCGAATCGAGCGTGATGACGCCGTCTTCGAGGGCTTCGACGGCTGCCGCGTTCTGCTCGAGTGTCGCCTCTCGCTGTTTCCGATCCGTCACGTCGAGGAAGAACACCGACAGTCCGTTCTCGGTGGGATAGGCCCGCGACTCGTACCAACTGTCGCCACTCGACCCGTAGCAATCGGCGGACGTCGTTCGACCCGAATGCATCGCTTCGAACAGCACGTCCGCTAGCTGGTCGTCGAATCCGGGCGGCAGCGCGTCCCAGAGTAACTGTCCGCGGAGTTCGGCGTTGGACTGTCCGAACAACCGTGTTCCCGACTGGTTACAGTACGTGATATGCCAGTCCCTGTCGACGGTGAAGAACACGTCCGAGAGGGTTCGAACGGCTTCGATTGGCTCGTCGCTCACGGGACGTCCCTCCGTCGGTGGCCACTGATACCGGTCATCCTCGACACCATGTTACCCGTCCCCCGGATCGACCCATCCACCTTAGCGCTGTGTTCGCTCTTTTCTCCGGTGGGTATTTCAGTTTCGCGGCCGCGCCCCGCTCGGCCCATCGGCCGCTCGGGGGGCCGGTCTGTCGTCCCGGCGACCGGTCCCACCGGCTCGTCGCAGTGGCCGCCGATGTGGTCGCCCCAGACAGTTCGAGCCACCGGTAGATCGATCGGGACCGCTGCATTCGTTGTGGACTGTCACTGCGTGTGGTGGACGAGTCGGTCGGCGTGTGCATTGCGTGCTGGTATCGAGTATCTTCCCGGCCGCTGTCAGTACTCCCTGAAGAGGATGGCCTTCACGTCGTCTTTCGTCTGGACGTCTTCGGTCCCGCCGTCGGCGAGTTCGACCCGATATCGGTAGTCCGCCGCCGGCGACTCCTCCCACTTGTCGTCGTGGGTCTCGAGTAAGTTCATCATTCGGTCCAGCATCTCGTCGTCGTCCCCCGTCTGGGCACCGTCTGCGTTTTCGTCTGCACCATCGGTACCGGTTGCGTCGTCCGTACCGTCGGGGATTTCGGGTTCCTCGAAGCTGATCTCGGTCCCGTCCGGAAGCGCGTCGGCGTCGAACGCCTCCTGGAGGTCCAGATCGTCGTCGAGGTTGTCGATCAGGAACTGGATAGCATCGCAGTCACGGCTCGTTCCGTACCGGCCGACGACCGTTCTCGACAGCTCTTCACGAATCCGCGTGATGTATGTGTGCTGGGAATCTGTGACCTCGATCGTTTGCATACTCGGTCGATATGGCGGGAGGTACATAACTGTTCGACCGGGCGAAGTGTTCGTCCATCGGGCTTATGTTGTCTGTACCGAAATGGTCACGTATGGTCGAGATGGAATCCGAGAGCGAACTCGCGGCCGGTGAATCGGCACCATGGTTCGAGCTACGGGGGACCGATGGCGACACGTACACGCCGACATCGTTCGCGGAGAACGATGCGCTGCTGATCGTCTTCACCTGCAATCACTGTCCGTACGCGCAGGCGAAGTTCGACCTGCTGAACGAACTCACGGCCACGTACGACGACGTCGCGGTCGTCGGCATCAATCCGAACGACGCGGAGGAGTACCCTGACGATTCGTTCGACCGCATGGTCGAGTTGGTAGCGGACGGAACGATCGCCTGGGACGCGTACCTTCGCGACGACTCACAGGACGTTGCCGCCACGTACGGCGCGGTCTGTACGCCCGATCCGTTCCTGTTCGAACGCGACGACGAGGCCGACGAGTGGACCCTGGTCTATCAGGGCCGACTCGACGACGCGCTCGACCCGGACGACGAGCCGACGCGGTTTCACATCAAGGAAGCGATCGACGGGGTCCTGGCCGGTGAACCGATCAATCTCGACTGGCAACCGTCGCGTGGTTGTTCGATCAAGTGGCGCGAGGACTGACGAGGTCGGGCGCCAGACGGCTGCCAACCGAGCCCGCGTATCGCCTGTGGCTCGGGTGGCTGGTCGCTCTGGCGTATCGTTCAGTACCGACGGCGCTGTTACTCACCGCCGTCGGGCACGCTCTGCGTTTCGATGGGGACGAGCGTCGAGACGCGCGCGTTCTCCTTGATCTCGACCCCGCCGGTCGGGACCGACAGCGGCAGGAGTGGGAGGTGTGAGTCGACCCAGACCGACGGATGCGTCGCGCCGCGGGCGAGCAGTTCGTTTCGCGGCTGCAGGAACAGTCTCGAGTCGGCGCCTTCGCCCAGGAACTCGTTGTACTGGACGACGTACTGGCCCTCCTCGAGGGTCCACCACTCGTAGGTGTCTCCGGGTTCGCGCGCGGTCGACTGGACTGGTTCGAGGTCCGCGTCGGCGAGTTCGTCCCCACCGAAGTCCAGCGCGCCCGGTTCGGTAACCCGGTAGACGACGCTGACTGTGAGGTCGACACCGCCGTCGTGAACCTGCGTCGGCTCGTGGATGTAGTTGTCCACCAGTGCGGCAAGTGGGTTCGAGGTTGCCATGTCGTGTCTCAGTGTACGCGCCTCGTGGCAAAAACGTGATCGTTCACGACCGACGGGCCGGGAGGTTCAGTACTCCGGTTCCCCGTCGAGGACGTCGTCGGTCGCGCCGGCCGTGGACGTCGACCCATACTCGCGACAGCCAAGATAGACGGTGCTGACGCCGGCAACGAGCGCTACGGACAGCGTGAGGGGTTCGAGTCCGCTCGCGGCGTTGGGAACGCCGGCCGGCATGTGCGAAACCAGAACGTAGGCCGCCGAAAATCCGAGGACGAGCGACCAGGCGCCGACCGAAAGGGTGGCGTGGGTCCGCCGGTCGACCGCGCTTGCCCACTTCGCCAGTGCGAGGCAACCGATACCGAGGAATCCACTGGCCACAACTATGCGGCCGACGGTCGGTGCGAACACGAACAGGACACTCGCCGCGGCGAAACTGACGGCTCCGAGCCCCAGGGGGAGCCAGTCTCGCATCCGCGTCCGGGTCGACGCTGATGGCACGGTCGTTGACGGCACCAGTATTCGGGAGTTAAAATAGTTGTTGGGTACCGGACGTCTGTCGCCGTCGACGACCGTCTCGATTAGGGCGAGACCACGGCGGGCAGCGGACGAAGTGTCGACGGTGTAGCACGGAAACGAACGAGCCCTCGGAACGGACTACGCTACTCGCCGTGAACGCGTTATCGAAGTTTGTCGAGCGCCGCGAAGAATTCGCTCTGCGGACCGGCCAGCACCGCCGGTTCGGTCGCTCGTTCGACAGTGATCGTCTCGGGTGGCTCGTAGGCGAGTCGCTCTCGGCCGTCGGAGAGTATTCCGCCGTCCGGCCCGTCCGTTGCAGTGACGGAAACGGTCGCGTTCGAGTCGACGACCAGCGACGGGACGGGCGTTCGATCACCCATCACCGACATCACGAGGGTCCCGAGCGCCGGGTGACACACGGGACCACCTTCGCCGAGGTTGTACGCCGTGGAACCGGTCGGCGTGGCCACGAGCACGCCGTCCGCGACTGTTTTCGCGTAGATCTCGTCGTCGACTTCGATCTCGAAGGCCGTCTCGCTCGCCGGGCCCCTCGTCTCGGCCCCTACGACGATTTCGTTGAGCGCTGGCCCAACTGTTCCCGTCTCCGTCCTGGCGAGGATCCGACTCCGGTGTCGTGTCGTGAGCGAGTCGGTGCGACACTGCTCGACGAGTGACTCGATCGTCGAGCGGGCACGATCCGGGTCCACTGCGGTGAGAAATCCGACCTCCCCGAGATTCACACCGACGACCGGTGTCGAGCCGACGTGACGAACGACGTACAACAGCGTTCCGTCCCCGCCGATGCTAACCACGAACGCACACGAAGAGAGCGATTCGACGGACCGTCCCGGCTTCTCGGGCGTCGACGCTGTCGACTCGTCGATGGCGACGGTGACGCCGTCGTCGTTCGCGAGCGTCTCTCCGAGCGATCGGGCGAGCGACTGCGCGCGCTCGTCGCTCGGATTTGCGACGATCCCGATCGACACGGAGGACGTCATGGGCATCGTACATCGGACGGACCAAAGAAACCAACCCCGGACGAGCGGCGTTTCTCGACTGAAATAGGACGGACATCGAAGCCGCGAATCGGAGGATTCGCGGGACTGTGTATGGTAGCGCACCTTTTCGTCCGTTCTGCGCCGGATATCGGGCGTTGGGCGGAGACTCTCGCTCGCTACTTGACTTTGTTGCGAAGCCCGTCGCTCGTTACCGATACTGGGACGCGTGCGTCGGGCAGAAGTCCGGCCCGCGGAGCTGTGCCCCGACGAGAGTTTCGTGGTAGTGGGCGTTGTACAGCCGGCTCTGTTCGTTCTCGCAGAAGGCCGCTCCGGTCGCCAAGTAGTGGACGGCCTGCAGGACGTATCCTTTGAGGGCGTCGGTGGTCCGGGGATCGTTCTCGACGAGGAACTCACCGTCGACCTGATTCTCGAGGATCTCGCGTGGCGGGGCGTCACCCGAAAACATGGCGTGCTTTTGCTTTTCCTTGTAGTACTCCTCGGGCTTTGCGGGCGCCTCGTAGAGGCCGGGGACGGAGATCACTGCGGGCTGGCCGAGGACGATAACCCGCTTGTGCCATCGACCATCGTGATCGCCCCAGGTCCCCAGGGCCCGATCGAGCAAAACGATGTGGGCGGTCGAGAGCGACGCCTCGTCGTCGGGGAGGACCTCGTTGAGCGTTCGTTGGACGTGTATCCCGTCGTAGAGGACGCCGCCTTCCCGTTCCGGGTGTTCGAGCGCTCGATCCTCGTACCGCACGATGCCGACCATCGTGTTCCCCGTCTCCCGTTCGTACGGGGAGAGTACGCGTGCGTTCGCGAACTTCGTCGCCAGGTCTCCGGTCCGGTAGACGTCTAGCAACCGATCCTCGACGGTCACGACGGGTGGCTCGTCGTCACCGGCCGCAGCAGCGAGTCGGTCACGGAGCCACGCGGCGAGCTCGTCGGCGTCGGCCTCCGTGGTCGGGGCCCGATAGAGCCGAACGCGATCGATCATAGGCTTGCTACGGCGACCCGATCCGAAACCGTTGCGGTCTCCGGGGATCGACGGCCCGATAGGCGGTTGCTCTACACCCGGCTCGACCAACAGTTATGGATCCACGAGGGAACGTTTTCGTATGACCGATGCGCGAGCGTTTCACGAGGCGACGAATCACGCTCCCGAGGACGTTCACGCCGCGGATACGCGAGATCCCGGGACGATGCCTCGGCCGACGAAGCGATATCGCGATCGTCGGTTCGTCGATCTCGATCGGATTGAACCACCCTGGGACCCGACGCTCTCCATCCTCGCAGAACGGGACGACCCGTTGGACGGGGCCGCTCAGACTGAACGGACGACACTCGACGTCGAATCCATCGGGACGCTCTGCTACGAGGCGATGGGCATCACGAACGAAGTCGAACGTGACGGCCGCCAGTACCGTTTCCGGGCCGCTTCCTGCACCGGGAAGCTCTATCACGTCGAGTGCTACGTGGTCTGTGACGACCGTCCAGGGCTCCCGGCCGGCGTGTATCACTTCGATCCGGCACAGTTCGGATTCGACGTCATCCGGCAGGGCGACGTCCGCGGCGTACTCGCGAGGGCGGTCGGCGATACGACCGAGCGGACGGAGGCCGGTACCGCCGTCTCCGAGGCACCGGTAACGATCGTGACGACCTCGAACTGGTGGCGAAACGCCTGGAAGTACGCCGACCGTACCTACCGGCATGCGTTCTGGGATTCCGGTACCGTTCTGGCGAACCTGCTCGCGACGGTACACGGCCTCTCGCTTCCCGCCTCGGTCGTCACGGCGTTTGCGGATCATCCCGTGGCCGAGCTCCTGGGCGTCGATCCGACCGACGAGGCGCCGCTCTCGCTCGTCCCGATTGGCGACGGCGAACCCGCACCAAGGTCGCGTTCCGTCGAGCGAATCGATCCCGATGTCGTTCCACCGTCGTCCGATCCCGGTTCTGTCGCTGCCATTTACGAGGCCTGGGCGGAAAGTACGCTTTCCGACGGAGCGGCCGCACGCGCCTGGCGCGATTTGGCCGCCGAGAACCGCGGTCTCGGACGGTCGTCGCCGGGCGACGGCGAGCGTGTCGCGCTCGAGCCGGTCGATCACGAGACGGCGTCCGCCCGACCGCTTCACCCGGTCGTCGTTCGACGAGGATCCTGCCGGTCCTACGCCGAACGGGGCCCGACTCGTCGTCAGCTCGGAACCGTCCTGGATCGGGCGACGCGTGGCGTTCCCGGAGACTGGAACGGTGGGACGGGAGACGGATTCGACTACCTCACCGCGTACGTCCTCGCGACCGGCGTCGATGGCGTCCCCGACGGAACCTACCACTACCATCCCGACGAAGACGCGCTCGAACGGCTCGGCGACGTCGACCCCGAGACGAAGATTCGCCTGGCACTCGACCAGCGCTGGGCCGGCGACGCCCACGTCAACGTCTACCTGCTCGCAAACGTCGAAGCAATCGTCGAAACGCTCGGTAACCGTGGCTATCGCCTCGCACAGCTCGAGGCTGGATTGACCCTGGGTCGGCTCTACCTGGCCACGTACGCTCACCGAGAGCTCGGTGGCGTGGGACTCACCTTCTTCGACGGACTGGTGAGCGACCACCTTTCACCACGTGCGGCGGGTCAATCACCGATGACGCTGTTCGCGTTCGGCCGCCGAGCCGAGTGAGTTCTCTCGGCGGTCGAACGCGCAGGGCCTGTTCGATCACCGCCGACGATTCACTACGTTTTCGACGGCCCGACCGCTCCGGCAGCCGTGTATCCGAAAGCCGGGCCGACTGGCACGAGTGACGTCTCTCGGCCGAGCGGTGTTGGCAGGTCCGAAAAATACGAATCGAACCGACCGCTCAGTCGTCGGCGGGCGTCGCGCGGCTGGTGATGTCGACGGGTTCGGCGTCGACGTCGAGTTCGTCG
>SLIS01000162.1 GCA_007135505.1 Halovivax sp. | reverse complement strand
TTGGAAGAACCCAGAGATCATATCTGGTAGCCCTTCTGCATCACAGACGACACTGTCCTGTGCAAGAACAGGGTCAACGGCAACGATCGAGAGCATAACGAAGGCTGCAACACCACTACGCAGAACTCGCTGTCTGCGGGCGCTCGAGTCACTCTGCTCGTCTGGGCTTTGATTCTCCGTTGTCATGGACAGATACACCTGAAGTAATCTCGATCAGAATCGTGGCACGGGTCAGGGAAAACGGCGCTATCTCTGGAAGTACTTCCGTGAAGTCGTATTGGAGAGAATAAATTCACTCTATGCAATATGTCTTGCATTTGATTACCGAGATTTGATCTATTGAGACCGAGTAAATATCTTCTGAATTTCCTAAATGCGTGGTGAAAATAGTGATCTGGCTGCTTACTTTTACTGACGGTCAGAAAATCAGAAGGAGAAAATGACATTCAGGATTTTAAATTATTTTATGCCAGAACATCTACTCGGGTTACCTTACAGAATGATGTGATCGGATCTTGTAGGAGAGTTATGAGTAACGGTCCAGACCTGCTAACATACGTTCTTGGCTCACTCGAGAGTCAGTCTCCAGATCGACTCAAGACAGTTACGGAGTACGCCACCGACCTTGCAGCGTGGAGACGAGCGAATCGAGATTTCGAAAGACAAACTCACCGCTTATCTCAGACTCTTTGAACTCCGCCGGAGAATATTACGCAAACCCAGACAAGAGTCTTGAAAGAAATCGATCGAACTGTTCTCTGACTCACCAACAATGTCCTTCACAAGAGCGTCCGCCAAAATAAAAGGTGGACACAAGAACAAATATCCAGTCAGAGGTCTAAGTGTTTTCCCGCTCCCGATTTGCTTGAGTTGATTCGTGTTGCTTCAGAGCCAAGCCCCCGAAGCACTCGTCCTGCCCCGCCTGTAAAAGACACTGTCATTACGCCTGTTCAATCTGTACGAAGCGTGTTTAGTGGGGACACCATGCTGCAAGTGTTCTCTAATCTGTCTCCCTATACTGTTTGATAACAGTCAAATAATAGTAACGGTATGACGTAGACACCACCCTGCAAGTGTTTAGTCTGTTAAGACGCGCTAAAACGCCCATTCAAGGCATTTCCAAATTATACCCACAGTTTGGAGAGAGTATTCCGCCCACTTGATTTGTAGAGTACATACGCTACAGGTGAACAAGGCAGAGTGTCTCGAGAGGGTTCACTAGGACACCACCCTGCAAGTGTTCTCGATATACACTGGGACACCATGTTGCAAGTGTTCTCAATTGTATAGAAATAAAGAATATCTATTTTACGTGAATTTCCACAGGTTTTCTTGATGTTGATCAGATATGTCTGGCGCTTCGTATTCAGATGCTTCTTCCTCGAGATAATAGGCTAACATCTCATCTACATTACTCGGAACAGCAGTGTGGTACGACGACTTGCGGGCCGCTTTGATGATGTCACGTGGATCGTCCGTAATATCATATACGTACCGCCGACCACCTTCACGTCCAAGGTTTTGTTCTGCCGATCGAACCAAACCCTGCATCGACAACTGGTCCAAAAACTCATAGATTTTCCGTTCACTCTTTACACGCGATACGACTGATTCCGCGACAGACGAGTACAACTTGTAAATCCGTTTCGTCGTTGCTTCCTGCTTCGGTTCAATGACTGCGAGTGCAGTCGCTAAGTATGTCATCGCTTGATGCGACGTGAGGTCCTGCTCAAAATAATCCAAGATCTCGTCTGTTTCAACGGTTTCTGTCGCTTCCTGCGTGTGGTCAGAAGTCACGACGTCTTGACCGTCCATACGGGCGAGTTCACCTGCTTTCTGTAGAATCCGTTTTCCTTGCCGAACGTCACCGCGCTCTTGTGCAGAGAATGCAGCTGCAAGCGGGATCACATCTTCTTCGAGGACGCCCTCTTTGAACGCCATATTAGCATAGTACTCCAGAATATCGTTGAGTTCATTTGCGTTGTACGGCCCGAACTTAATTTCCCGTTCGCCGAGCGTGGACTTGACTTTTGGCTCGAGCACGTCAACGAATTTTAGATCGTTTGAAATGCCGATTAACCCGATTTTTGCATCTGTGATCGGCGTGTTCTCATTTGCTTCAGCACGGGGTAACTCGTAGAGGAAATCATTTCGAGCATCGGGTGGGATGTTATCGATCTCATCCAGAATAACGAGCACGTTCCCCCCGGCGTTTTCGATCTCATGGTATAGAAACTCGAATACTTTATCAGTGGAGTATCCGCTGTTCGGTAGTTGGTTGTCGGGCGGACGAAACTCATTGACGAGCGCCGTGGCGAGCGCATATGCTGATTTGTAATTTCGACAGTTGATTGGCCCGACTACATTCAATGGAACACCGATTTCTGCAGCTTTTTCTTTGAGCTTGTTTCGCATCCAGAGTGTGACAGCAGTTTTCCCGACACCAGTCGGGCCGTAAATGAAGACGTTGTTCGGGTCATGCCCAACTATGATGTCTTCGAGAGCGATCGTGTACTGCTGTATTTCATCGTCTCGATGAAAGATTTTGTCAGGCATTTCATCTTTCTTTAACACCTGTTTTTGTTTGAAAATTGGGTCCGTTGTATTGAATGGATTTTCGTCGAGATCAGTCATACATAGGAAGTAAAACGAATCCAGCATAAACTTTGCTGACCACCCTGCAAGTGTTGCAAGTGTTCTCTACTAGGACACACACACACCATCTTGCAAGTGTTCTCCCACTCACGAGAGAGTACCCCTACCTCCACAGGAAACGTCGGTGAGCCATAGCTGGAAAAGCGAAATAGTGCAGTAAGGGCCACTAAAACGCTAGAATTTCAGCGTTTCATCATAGATAAATAGTATTCTGGTAGGGTCGTACAAAGTCTTTCAACTGGACGCTATACTACTAGCTAGTACTAATATGAATGTTGTTGTTGGTGCTGTTATTACCAAAATATAGAAACCGGCTCTATAAGGCTTAGAGAAGGGAAATCACTAGAATCAGTCTGGTAAGAATGAATCTTGGAGG
>SLIS01000073.1 GCA_007135505.1 Halovivax sp. | reverse complement strand
CCCGAACGCCACACGTTCGACCAGGTAGTCCGGGCCATGGAGGACGACGCCTGGGAGACGCTGCTCGAAACCCTGGACGTCCTCGCCGGGAAAGCGGAGACCCGGACGGTACTGCGCACGACCCTCCTGCGGGGAGAGAACATGCACAGCCCCGACTGGTACGCCGGCCTCTTCCAGCGTGCCGATCCGGACTTCGTCGAGCTCAAGGCCTACATGCACGTCGGCCACTCGCAGGGTCGACTCGACCGTTCGACCATGCCCGACCACGAGGACGTCGTCGCGTTCGCCGAGGAGATAGCGGAGTACATGCCCGAGCACCCGATCCTCAAGGAGGTTCCCGCCTCCCGAGTGGCGTTGCTGGCCCGAGAGGAGGACACGTGGGTGCCGAAGCTGAAGAAGGGCAGCGAGTTCTGGCAGCGAGATCCGGTCGTTGGGGACTGAGGCCGAGGTGATCACATCGCGTTCACGCCGGCCGCCCAGTCGGGCACTTCCGTGTCTCGCCTCGTAATATTCCTGCTCCCGTGATGCTCCGACTCCGTAATACTCCTACTCGAAACCGTTAGGCCTCCGGATTCTGTACGCAAAAGCCGTTACCCTCGGGATCGTGCATCACCGTCCAGGTCTCCGAGACGGGACCGAACTCGCGTGTTTTCGTTTCGACCGCGGTCGCTCCGAGATCGACGAGTCGGTCGACCGTCGCCTCCCTGTCGGTCGTGTCCAGATCGAGATGCATCGGAATCGACTCCGTCGGCGTCTTCGGTTTCCGCTGAAAGTAGAGGCGGGGCCCCTCGCCGGTCGGATCGACGATCGCCGCGGCGTCGTTTGGCTCGCCCCCGGCTTCGATCCAGGCCGCTTCGAGTTCCGGTGGCCACTCTTCCCGTTCGTACGCGAGCGCGGCGCCCCAGAACGACGCGAGGCGATCCGGGTCGTCGCACGCGAACGTGACGTTGCCGATCGATGCACGCGGTTCCGGTTTCCCAGTCATACGGGAGCTACCCCGACAGGTATCAAAACTATTCCCCGTCGAACAGTCCAGGAGTACCGACCGGACACGACGAGCGCTATCACGTGGTCGGCGAGAGCGCCCGCTCGTCGAGTCCGAATCGGTCGGCGAGAACGGTTTCGACCGCACCGGGCGGGACCGGTTCCTTGCGTTTCCGGTCGCCCTCGGTGATCGTGAGTGTGGCCCCGGCGAGCGTGAGCCGTCCGTCCTCGGTCGGGAGCGTGGCGAGCCGATCGCCGGCGAAGTGCGAGTCGGGCGAGGTCGCGTGAAAGTCGGCCATCCCGGCGAACGCCGACGGGCGTCGAGGCGTCGTGTCGAACCGATAGACCGGCTCCCAGGCGTCCCCCGTCTGCCGTTCGACCAGGTGGGTACACTCGTCGTCGATCGTACTGTCCACCGTCGAATCGGTACCACCATCGCGATCGGCCGCCACGATTCGATACGTGCCGGAGACGTCGCTACGGGGACCGCCGTCGAGCGGGAGCGGCTGCCGGGCGAAGTCGCCGAAGCCGACGTCGACGAGGTGGTCCTCCACGAGGAGGGCGAGGTGGTCGTACTCGGGGCCGTACGTGCCGTCGTCGTGTCGCGGTCGTGCCGAGAGGAGGGAAACGTCGTACCCGAGTTCCTCGAGCAACCAGGCGAATCCGCCGTTGCAGTCGTAGCAGAGGCCACCGCCACCCGAGACGATGCGGGGGACGGCCGTCTCCGGTTCGGGCGTCGTCCCGGCGTCGTTGTACACGAAGAGGTTGGTGAACGGCACGGTCGCGAGGTGCCGGCGCTGTAAGGTTTCGAGGGCCAGCGCCGAACGGGATTCGTCACCCGGTGAGAGCCCGATGCGATCGAGGTACCGGCTCGCGTCCATGCGCCAGTGAATGCGCCGGCCGATACTATAGTTACGGTGCCGGCCGACCCATCGAAATCGCGAGAGTGGCCGAACTTACTCGAGGTCGAACCGGTCGAGGCGCATCACTTTGCCCCAGGTGTCGACGAAGTCCTGGACGAACTGTTCTTCGCCGTCTGCAGCGCCGTAGACTTCGGCGATGGAGCGAAGTCGGGCGTTCGAGCCGAAGACGAGGTCCACGCGGGACGCCGTCCACTCGGCCTCCCCCGTCTCACGGTCGCGCAACTCGAATACCGCCTCGTCCTCGTCGGTTGCTTCCCACTCGTAGCCCATGTCGAGCAGGACCTCGAAGAAGTCGTTGTTCAGCGTCTCCGGTTCGTCGGTGAGGACGCCGAGGTCGGAGTCCCGGTAGTTCGCGTCCAGCGCGCGCATGCCACCGACTAGCGCCGTCATCTCGGGCACCGTGAGCGTCAGCAGGTCGGCCCTGTCGACGAGGAGTTCCTCTGCCGGGCGGTCCAGCTCGCCACTCTCGGTGACGTAGTTGCGGAACCCGTCGGCGTTCGGCTCGAGCCACTCGAAGGACTCGACGTCGGTCTGCTCCTGGGTCGCGTCGGTCCGGCCCGGTTCGAACGGCACCTCGATCTCGTAGCCGGCGTCGTGTGCGGCCGTCTCGACCGCCGCGCACCCGCCTAGCACGATCAGGTCGGCCAGCGAGACCCTGACGTCGTCGGATCGGGAGTCGTTGAAGTCGGCCCGGATCTCCTCGAGCGTCGAGAGCACGACGTCGAGTTCCTCGGGCTCGTTGACCTCCCAGTTCTTCTGGGGCTCGAGGCGGATGCGGCCCCCGTTCGCACCGCCGCGCTTGTCGCTGTCGCGGTACGTCGACGCCGACGCCCAGGCAGTCTTGACCAGCTGGGAGACGGATAGCTCCGACTCGAGGACCCGTTCTTTGAGTTCGGCGATCTCAGCCTCGCCGATCAGGTCGTGGTCGACGTCGGGGAGTGGGTCCTGCCAGAGCATCTCCTCGTCGGGCACCTCCGGGCCGAGCAGTCGGGACGGTGGGCCCATGTCGCGGTGGATGAGCTTGTACCACGCCTTCGCGAAGGCGTCCTGGAACTCCCGGGGGTCCTCCCGGAAGCGCTCGATAATTTCGCGGTACTCCGGATCCCGCTTCAGGGCGACGTCCGT
>SLIS01000127.1 GCA_007135505.1 Halovivax sp. | reverse complement strand
GTTCGGACGCAGACTCCGGCGAGGGTTGAACACCTTGATCGGCGAAACTGTTATTAATTAAATCAAATATCGGCGTCGTTTGGGTAAAAAATGAATGCTGGAAGTGGGTCAGCCGATCTAAACCCCGATATAAAACAGTGTCTAACTTAACGTCCAATCTATTGGTTCCACGGAAAGACAACGATTCTATGACGAAATCCGTCTCCGACGCCGACCCCCATCGTGGCGATCTCGTGGTAGCCGTGACCGACGCGGTCGCCGAGGCCACGGATCGGAATCCGATGGAACTGGATCCCCTCTACGAATCGATCGACCCCGACGCCCTCACCGCCCTCTTCGCCGGCAGAAATTCCGACGGCACGCGAATCGAGTTCGAGTACCAGGGACAACGGGTGACGATCGATGGTGACGGCCAGGTGACCGTCGACCCCGGCACCACCGTCTGAGCGCGGCACCGACGTGCCTGCTGTCTGCGATTCGGGTTACCACGCTGGCGAACTACCCGGGTTCGATCCGTACGACGGGTGGCGCCACCTTTGCACCGGCCGGTACCTCATCCGAGCGACGGCCGGTCCCACCTGTGCGACGGCCGGTACCCGGTCCGAGCGACGGAGCTCCGGATTCCGGTGCGCCGGCGGTTCAGAACTGCCGTTCGAACTCGATCGGGTCCGAGTCCGTGTAGTACGGTCCACCGAGCCGGCCGACGTTCGCGAGTTTGGTCGCGTCGATCTTCCCGTCCGTCCGAACCCGATCAGCGACGTGGACGTGCCGAACGTCGCCGAGGGTCAGCAGGCGGTCGTGGACGGTCATCGTCCCGTAGAGGGTACACTCCATCGTGACGTCGGCGTCGGCCACGCGCGGAGCGTCGATCCGGGTGCAGGGTGCGCGCTCGACGTCCGCGAAGTCGAATTCGCTCTCGTCGGGGTCGAGCGAGGCCGACGTGGCGTCCATCTCCTCGGCCAGCGGCTCGGTCGCGACGTTCACCGCGAACTCGCCCGTCTCGAGGACGTTCCGCGGGGTGTCCTTGAGCTGGTCTCGGTCCCCGGCCGGGACGCTGAAGGAGACGACCGGCTCCGCGGAGGAGACGTAGTTGTACGCCGAGAACGGTGCGAGGTTGTCTACCCCGTCCCGGCTCCGGGTGGAGATCCAGGCGATCGGTCGCGGCGCCACGGCGGTCTTGACGAGGCGGTCCCGCTCCCGGGGCTCGAGCTCGTCGACGTCGAATTCAGTCACGACCGTAGGGTATCGGCCGCAGTACAAAGCAATTTTCGAGGCGGTAAACGCGAGCGCGAACCGAATCACGATCCGGCATCCACTTCCACCTCGCTACCTCAATCCTTAACCGGAGCCACGACGAAGCCGGTTCAATGGCAGTGACGGACGAGGAGGTGCCCGCCATCGATCACCCCCTCTTGCAGCCGGAATTCCTCGAGCGACGGCTCTACCAGCTCCAGCTGGCCGGGACGGCCGCGGACGATCACACGCTCGTCTGTCTTCCCACCGGGCTCGGGAAGACGACCGTGAGCCTCCTGGTCACCGCGCGACGGCTGGACGAGGTCGGCGGCACGTCGCTCATGCTCGCCCCGACGAAGCCCCTCGTCCAGCAACACGCCGACTTCTACCGCGAGGCGCTGTGCATACCCGACGAGGAGATCGTGGTCTTCACGGGTGAGGTCAGCCCGGACGACCGGGAAGCCCTCTGGGCGGAGGCGACGGTTGTGCTGGCCACCCCGCAGGTGATCGAGAACGACCTCGTGGGGAGCCGGATCTCGCTCGCGGACGTGACCCACCTCACGTTCGACGAGTGCCACCGCGCGACCGGCGACTACGCGTACAACTACATCGCCGAGCGCTACCACGCCGACGCGCGGGAGCCACTCGTCACGGGGATGAGTGCCTCGCCCGGCGGCGACGAGGAGGCGATCCTGGACGTCTGTGACAACCTCGGCCTTCGCGAGGTCGCCGTGATGACCCGCGAGGACGCCGACGTCGAGGAGTTCACCCACGACACCGACGTCGATTGGGAGCGAATCGACCTGCCGGACGAGGTCCTCGAGATTCGCGACGCGTTGAACGAGGTGATCGGCGACCGCCTGGAGACGCTGAAGGAACTGGGCGTGGCCTCCTCGACGCGGCCCGATCAGTCACAGAAAGACCTCAACAGGATGCGCGCACAACTGCAGCAACTGATCGACAACGACCAGTCCGAAGGCTACGAGGGCATGTCGGCCCACGCCGAGGTGATGAAGCTGCGCCAGGCCGTGACGCTCGTCGAGACCCAGAGCGTCGAGGCGCTGCGACGATACTTCGAGCGCCAGCGCAACCAGGCGCGCTCCTCCGGCGCCTCGAAAGCTAGCCAGCGCCTCGTCTCCGATCCCCGCGTCCGGGAGGCGATGCGCCGCGCCGAGGACTTCGACGAACTCCACCCGAAGTACCGCAAGACCCGGATGCTGCTCGCCGAGACGCTCGGACTGGAAGACGGCGAGCGCGTCATCGTGTTCACGGAATCGCGCGACACCGCGGAGGCCCTGACGGACTTCCTCGCCGAGAGTTTTACCGTCCGGCGGTTCGTCGGCCAGGGCGATCGCGAGGGGTCCGATGGAATGACCCAGACCGAACAGCAATCGGTCCTCGAGGACTTCCGGGCCGGCGAGTTCGAAGTGCTCGTCTCCACCTCGGTCGCCGAAGAGGGCCTCGACGTCCCCGAGGTGGACCTCGTGCTGTTCTACGAGCCGGTGCCGACCGCCATCCGCTCGATCCAGCGCAAGGGGCGAACGGGCCGACAGTCCGAGGGTCGCGTCGTCGTCCTGATGGCCGAGGACACCCGCGACGAGGCGTACTTCTGGATCTCCCGGCGCCGGGAGAAGGAAATGGAATCGGAGTTGCGCCAGTTGAAGGGCATGGCGGACGACCTCGCCGAGGAACTCGACGACGGCCAGCACTCGCTCGCCGACTTCGAGTCGACCGACGGGACGAGCGCTGGATCGAGCGACGGCGATCAGTCCGCGGCGAGCGCGTCCGAATCGGAGTGCG
>SLIS01000339.1 GCA_007135505.1 Halovivax sp. | reverse complement strand
GGATGACACTCCAGTAGACCGAGCCATCGTCTTCGATGCGGTACTCGTTCGACGAGATTTCGCCGGTCTCGCCGGCCCCTAGGAAGAGTTCGTCGTCACCCGTCCAGGCGGTCGTCGACGTGCTCGTCTCGACCCGGTCACCCTCCGAGAAGTCACGGAGTTCGTACTGCAGGTCGGTCTGGGGTACCCACCACCAGCCGTGGTCGTCGAGGATGACACTCCAGTAGACCGACCCGTCGTCCTCGACGCGATACTCGTTCGACGAGATTTCGCCGGTCTCACCCGCCGAAAGCGAGAGTTCGTCGTCACCCGTCCAGGCGATCGTCGACGTGCTCGTCTCGACCCGATCACCCTCCGAGAAGTCGGCGATTTCGGGATCGGGGTCGGTCGCGCCGTCGTCCTCGTCGACCACCTGCAGGTCGTCGATCCGGGCGGCCAGGTTCCGGTAGTGGTCGGCGATCTTCACGTCCCACTCGGGATCGGTCGCGTAGTAAACGTTCATCCCGGTGAGGTGCGGGCCGTTGTACCGCCAGTCGCCCGGGGTGAGGTACAGTTCCTTCACTTCTTCCATGACCTCCCAGACGCACTGTTCGAACGAGTCGTAGCGTGCGGCGTTCCCGTACGGGTCGTCGTCGGACGCCCCGTAGCCGAAGAGGTTGTTGTGATCCTGAGCGATGTCGCTCTCGCCCCAGGCCGACTCGTGGACCGCGTGTGCGAGAATGTACAGCGAATCGATCGTGAACTCGTTCTGGACGTCGACGATGGTGTCGCCCAGTCCGATCAGCGGGCTGTCGGAACGCAGCGACTCGATCGCGGCGTCGATCTCTGCCCCGGTAGCGTTGAGCCGGCGGTTGAGGTTCGTCTCGACCGTGAACTCCATCGGGTCGCCATCCTCGGGTTCGGGCAGGTCCGACTCCTCGAGGTAGGCGCCCGAACACCAGACGGTGGTCCCGTAAACCGGAACGTCGACCAGCCACCAGGTGATTCCGTCGGCGTACTCCGGGCCATCGACGACGTCGCCGGTCGTCCCCTCGGGCAGCGTCTGGATCACGTTCGAGTCGAGCGTCGGTGCGTCCCGTCCGTTGAGACTGGACGCGGTCGTCACGACGCGATCTCCTTCGTCGAACTCGTCGACGACGCCGCCACCGCCACCGCCGTCGCTGTCGTCGACGTACGAGAACAGCGTGTCCTCGTTCCAGTCCGGACCGGGACAGGGTTTGTCGGTGAGGGTGCCACAGTGGCCGTAGTTCGTGTACGACTGTGGCGCCTTCCGGTGAGTGATGATTCCGCCGTCGTTCTCACACATCGCGCTCGGGTGGTCGTAGTACTCGAGCGGGATGTCGTAGGTATCGGCGAGCCACTCGATGAGTCGGGCCGACGACCGGTAACACGCGTCGGTGAAGTAGCCGCCCACGCTGGGATCCCACTCGTGTTCGATCCCGATCGAGTGACTGTTCGAACCCCGCGCGTGGTGGGCGATGTCGCTGTTGTGTACCATCTGGGTGACCTCACCCGCCTCGCGCCCCCAGCGACCCTCGTAATTGGCGATGACGTAGTGGGCGCTCGTCTGGTACGGATTGCCGTCCGCGAACCAGTTCAGAGTGCCCGGGTACTCCCCGTCGGTAGCGTGAACGACGATCCACTTGATGTCGTTCGCCGTGCGGCTGGCTGGCGTGTAGTCGTTGGCCTGCACGTACTGGTCCGCGTGCGGATAGTGGTCGGTGCTCGCCGCGACCCGAGTCACGCCCCCCGCGTAGAGCGCGCCCACCCCTGTAGCCACCCCCGTCGAGCGCAGGAAATTCCGCCGGTTCAATCGACCGCGAGCCTCTCGTTCAGTTTCGTCAGACTGTCTCCTATGCATGACAGTGACAGTCAATGGCAATTGCCATTATTCTTCTGGTTAGTTCATTATCGTAATACCAGCTTCACGGGTGATTAGAGCCACCTCGAACGGCTACGAGTGAGACAGCGGGTGGCGGAAGCGGCTATCTCGTGCTCCACGGGAGACCGACGGGCGCGGTGGACCACCACTTCCACCGTGGAACCCGCAGTGTTTTTGCAATTCGAGCCCACCCACCGGGTATGAGCGAGGCGACGGGAATCGTCGGGGAGTTTCTTTCGCTGAAGGACGGGACCGACGCCGACTTACTCGCGATGCAGTGTGGTGATTTCTACGAGTTCTTCGGGGAGGATGCCGAAGTGGTCGGCGAGGAACTCGACCTGAAAGTGACCTCGAAGTCCTCCCAGGGCCAGTCCTACCCGATGGCGGGGGTGCCGCTGAACGATCTGACGCCGTACCTGACCGGTCTCGTCGAGCGGGGGTACCGGGTCGCCGTCGCCGACCAGTACGAGACGGACGGCGGTCACGCCCGCGAGGTCGTCCGCGTCGCGACGCCGGGGACGCTACTGGAGACGCGCGAGGCCGATGCACAGTACCTTGCCGCGATCGTCGCGGCCGACCGGAGCGTCGACCTCGGTTCGAGCGCCAGCGGCGCTCACGCCGCGTGGTCGAGCGGGTCCGGTGAATCCGCGAGCGGAAGCGGCACCGCAAGCGGGGGCGACGCGGCCTACGGCCTCGCGTTCGCCGACGTGACGACCGGTCAGTTCCTGGTCGCGAGCGCGGCCGACGCGGAGGACGTCCTGACCGAGTGCTATCGGTTCGCCCCGGTCGAGGTGTTGCCCGGACCGGCCGTTCGAAACGACGACGAGTTGCTGCAGGCGCTGCGCGAGCGAACCGACGCGGCGCTGAGCCTCCACGACGCCGAGGCGTTCGCACCGAAGCGGGCGGCCCACGCCGTTCGAGAGCAGTTCGGCGCCGAGACCGTCGACCGGCTCGAGCTGCCCGAGCCGACCATCGCGGCCGCCGGCGCGATCCGCTCCTACGTCGAGGAGACGGGCGCCGGCGTCCTCGCCTCGATGACGCGCCTGCGGACCCACCGCGGCGACGACCACGTCACGCTCGACGCGACGACCCAGCGCAACCTCGAACTCACCGAGACCATGAGTGGCGATCGCGCGGGATCGCTGTACTCGGCGATC
>SLIS01000447.1 GCA_007135505.1 Halovivax sp. | reverse complement strand
GGGTAGCTTAGCGGTAAAGCGCGTCCTTGGTAAGGACGAGAGCCCGGGTTCAAATCCCGGCCTAGGCTCTGTTCGTACTGTTGCAACTCGTTCGAGCGGCCTGTCACGGCGAACCACGATGGCGGCGACCACCATCGTGATCAACCCCCACTTTTGCAATTCGAACAGTTGTCTCGCGTTCAGCCCGCCGGTCGTCTCAGCTGGGTTTGCCGGCGTTCAGCGAGATGCTCTTTACGCCGTACTTCTGGCAGGCGTTCGCCGCCCGTTCGGAGGTGAACTGGTACAGGGTGTTCTCCCGGACTTCTCCCAGGTCGAATCCGGCGGCTTCGACGAGCGACGTGTAGGCGTCGACCTGTTCGGCGCCGCCGATACAGGCCGCCCAGAGATCGGCGTCGGACTTGGTACTCTCGGGTAACTGTTGCTCGCTGATGATGTCTGCGAGTGCCAACCGCCCGCCCGGTTTCAGCACCCGGTAGGCCTCCTCGAACACTCGCTCTTTCTCGGCGGAGAGATTGATCACGCCGTTCGAGACGACGGCGTCGAACGACGCGTCCCGGAACGGGAGGTTCTCGATGTATCCCTCGCGGAAGCTGACGTTGTGGAAACCGTTGTCGGCTGCGAGGCGGCTTGCTTTCTCGACCTGCTCTGCGGTCATGTCGATCCCGGCTACCGTTCCGGTTTCGGTGACGTGCAGGCCGGCGACGAAGGCGTCCATTCCCGAACCGCTACCGAGGTCGAGCACCCGTTCGCGCGGCTCGAGTGCCGCCAGGTCGAAGGGGTAGCCCACGCCCGCAAACGATTCGATCGCTTCGTCCGGCACGTACGTGAGGTCGTCGGGATCGTAGCCGAGGCGGCGGGCGAGGTCACCGCCGGTCTCGAAGTGGCGTTCTGCGTCGGCGGACTCCGCGACGTCCCGGTACATCGACTTGATCTCGTGTTCGAGTTTCTCGGTATCGAGTGATTCACTCATGGTCGATCACCGGTTAGTCGTCCCCCGCGACCTGGGCGGTGGGGTTGACGGTCAACTCGAGGTCCTGTGCTATCGAGACGAGCGTGTAGACGGGCGCTCGTCGTGCCCACTCGTCGATCAGGTCCTCGTCGACGTTCGTCCCGGCGATCTCGATGTCCGCCGACAGGTTCTCGAAGACCGAGTCCGACTCCTTGAGCTCCTTGAGGCTGAAGAGCACGCGCGGATCGAAGTCGGTCCGGACGCGGGTCCGGAGTCGCTCGATTTCGACGTCGTTCGCGGCAGCGTTGATGGTGATGCCGACGTTGAGGCAGGCGGCCAGCGCCGACAGCGCCACTTCGACCGGTTCCATCCGGTCGGTCGGGCTGACCCACCCGCCGGCGTCCAGCACCTCCTTCCACCCGCCGTACTGAAGCGTATACTCGCGCGTATCGCGGGCGATCGTCTCGCCGCCGAGCTCGTAGCTGTCGATCTTCGCCAGGCTGTGGGCGGCCGTCCCCTCGTAGGTCGCGGCGGCCCCGAGTCCGAGCTGGACGGCAGGCGGATCGGTCGCCGCGTGTTCGGCGAATCCCTCGAGCGTTTCGCTGTCCACACCGTGTGTGATTTGCTGTTCGTCTGTCATCGTGTGTCTCACCCTCCAGACACGGTACGGAGTCGGCGGTGTTGTAGCTACTTCGTGGCATTTCGGCAGGTGCTGACGGTCTTGCACCCCCTGCGAGGGAGTCACCGACTCCCGCTCCGAGAGCGTCGCGACCGATTCACCGCGAGCCCGCGGCTACACGCGGCGTTCGACCCGACCACCGGTGCTCGACTCGACAATCGGCGCAGTCACTCCGCGAGCTGTTTCGGTTCGAACGGCCGAGCGTCGGGCGTGTAGCGCTCGACGACCGACCGCGCCCACTCCCGGATTGCCGGCACGTCGGTGTCGATCAGTGCCCGAACCGCCCCGCTTTCGCCCTCGTAGCAGCTAACGACGGCGCGATCGTCGAGCAGGCCGATCCCATATGGGGGCAGCTTGTCGTGTTCCAGCACCGTGAAATTGTCCCGTTCCAGCAGCGCCATCCCGCGCTCCGGGTACGTCCTGAGAAAGTACGCGTGGCAGTTCGGCCGATCGATAACCGTCACGTCCAGGCCGTCCGCGACGCGGTCGCGGAGGACGTCGAAGCAGGGCTCCATCAGCGCGACCTCGGGGCGGAGAAATCGTAACGTGGTCGTCCGCTCGAGAAGCGATTCGAATCGATTCACCGGACGGTACGGGACGTCCGGTTCGGCGACGGTGACGGTTAGATCCGCCCACGTCTCGACGGGGAATTCGCCGATCTCGTCGGGGAGCCAGTGCCAGACGTCACGCAGCTTTCGCTCGGTTTCGACCCGCTCTAGCAACTCCTCCGTCCCTGACGCGATCGCTTCCCCCAGTCGGGTCGCCACGTACTGGTACCCGTCTTTGCGGATCCAGATCCTGGCTTCGAATTCGTCGAGCGTTCGCCGCATCGTGGACGAGGAGACGCCGGTCAACTCGCAGAGCTCGGAGCGGCTCCGAGGCCGCTCCGTCAGCGCGACGAGCGCCGGAATTCGGTGTTCTGACCGCGCTAGATACGAGATATCGCCGATTGGAGTGCCCGATACCCGGCGCTTCGTGATATCAGTACACATGGTGCTACTACACACACATTCGGCATAACGATGCGGGTTTCTCACGCTTGCGTAACTGTCAGTACACAGGCGTACAAGGCGGACGCCACGGGGATTGACCCCGAGGTGGTCGACGCGATCGCGTCTCAGGAACGATCGGGTTCCGCGTCGGGTGGTGCCACGCCGAGTCGCCCCTCACGGAACGCGGCTACCGTCGGCTCGCTCTCGCCAGCACGCTGACCGTTAACGCGACCACCGCCGCGAGCACGCCGAAGCCGGGAATGCCGTCAGTCGTTCGTTCGTCGACATCGGCGCCGCCCGTCACGACCGAGTCGTCGCTTCCATCGTCGCCGTCGGCTCCACTGTCGTCCGTCCCATCGTCCGCGCCGTCCGAGTCACCATTCGATTCGTTGCCACCGTCCGTTTCCGGCCGATCGAGCTGG
>SLIS01000446.1 GCA_007135505.1 Halovivax sp. | reverse complement strand
TCGATCACCACCGAAAGCCTATCATTGTTACGGTGAACGTCTCCCCAGTTGATATCGAGGAACTCCTCGTGGGGCGTCACGAGCACGATGGCGTCGGCCTCGAGCGAGAGCGCCTCCGGTAGCCCGACCTGCTCGAGGGCGAATTCCTCGACGGAATCCAGCATCGGATCGACGCCGTACACCGTCGCCCCGAGTGCCGACAGCTCCTCCGAAATCGGAATCGACGGCGTGGCGCGGATCTCCTCGACGCCGGGGCGATAGGTCAGCCCCAGCACGACGACGGTCGACTCTGCGACGGACTTCCCGTCCGCCTCGAGACCCTCCCGGACCTTCTCGACGGTGAACGCGGGCATCGAGTCGTTGACTGCACGTGCGGTCTCGAGCAGCGACGAGTCGGCCTCGAACGGCTCGATCATGAAGTACGGATAGTACGGGATGCAGTGGCCCCCGACGCCGGGGCCGGGCGTGTGAATATCACAGAACGGCTGGGTGTTCGCCACGTCGATCGCCTCGGTGACGTCGATCCCCAGCTCGTCGGTAAAGCGCGCCAGTTCGTTCGCGAGCGCGATGTTGACGTCGCGGTACAGCCCCTCGAACACCTTCACCGACTCCGCGGTCGTCGCGTCCGAGACCGGGAGCACGCCCTTGGCGTTGAGCTCCTCGTAGATGAGCGTCGCCGCCCGCGTGCTCTCGTTGTCGACGCCGCCGACGACCTTCGGGTAGGCCCCACGGATGTCCTCGAGCGCGCGACCCGACGACGTCCGTTCGGGACAGAACGCCAGGCCGAACTCGCCGCGCTCGAGTCCCGAGGCGGCCTCGAGGGCGGGCAACACCCGCCGTTCGGTCGTCTTCGGCGGCACCGTACACTCGATACAGACCAGATCGCCTTCCTCGAGCCCGGCCCCGATCTCCTCGACGACGGCGTCGAGAATCGCCAGGTCGGGCTCCTTGTCGTCCGTGATCGGCGTCGGGACGATCACCACGTGGACCGCCGCCGCCGACGCCGCCTCCCGGGGCTCGGTCGTCGCCGACAGCGCCCCCGCAGAGACGCACTCGAAGACGAGGTCCTCGAGGCCGGGCTCGCGTTTGACGTGTGAGCCGCCGTCCTCGATCGTCTCGACGACCGCGGGGTCGATATCCGCGCCGATGACGTTGCGCGAGACGTCGGCGAACACCGCCGCCAGCGGCAGCCCCATCTTCCCGAGGCCGTAGACGGCGACGGGCACCTCGCCCGTGCGGAACGACGCCCGCTGGACGGCGTCGTCGGCCTCGGCCCCGTACAGTGAGTCGACGGCTTCCGCCGACGCTGGTTCAGTCATCGGCGGCCACCGTCCGCGGTGCAACGTCGCTCCCGAGGGCGTCCGCTTCGATCTCGAGGGCCACCGACAGCGCGTCGATGCCGTCCTGGACGGTCACCTCGGGGACGCCGTTTCGATCGACGGTCCGCACGAACGACTCGAGTTCACACCGCAGCGGTTCGTCGTTCGCCACCCGTGGTTTCTCGACGATGCTTTCGTGTTTGAACCGGACGTCGCCGTTGCGCTCGACGTACTCCGGGATCGAGTTGCGGTGGATCTCGATCGACTGGTCGATGTAGTCGAGTTCGACGAAACACTCCTCGGCCGTGATCTCGAGGGTGCGCACTTTGCGCTGGGTCTTTCGACTCGCCGTCAGCGACGCCATCACCCCCGAGTCGAACTCGAGCAGCGCCGAGGCGTGTCGGTTCTCGTCGACGCCGACGCTCTTGACCGAACTCGGGACCGAATCGAGCAGCGAGCAGACGACGTCGATGTCGTGGATCATCAGGTCGAGCACGGCGCTGTCGTCGATCTCGCGACCCGGCGGCGGGCCCAGCCGCTGGGCGCGGATGCTGACGATCGAGAGCTCATCGACGATCTCGGCGAGCGCCGTCACCGCCGGATTGAAGCGCTCGATGTGGCCGATCTGGACGGGAACGTCCGCGAGTCGAACCCGCGAGAGCAGGTCGTCCGCGCGCTCGAGGTCGCCGAGCACCGGCTTTTCGATGAACGTCCCGACGTTGGCGTCGAGACACCGCAAAGCCATGTCGTAGTGATACTGCGTCGGGACGACGACCGAGACGGCGTCGACGGCCGCGAGCAACGCGTCGAGGTCCATCGCCTCGACGCCGTGTTTGGCCGCCACGGCCCGCGCCTGGTCGTCGTCGACGTCGAAGACGCCGACGAGGGTCGCGTTCGGTAGTTCGCTATACACCCGTGCGTGATGTCGTCCCATCGAGCCGACGCCGATGACGCCGACGTCGATCGACTCGTCCTTACCTATCATAGTCGTTGAGTACCTGAATAATGTGATCGAGATCCGTCTCCGAAACGTTCGGATGAACGGGCAGCGAGAGTACCGCCTCGGCGGCCGCCTCCGCGGTCGGCGCCGCACAGTCGACGCCGTCGTAGGCGGGCTGGTCGTGGATGCACGTCGGGTAGTAGACGCCCGCGCCGACGTCGTTGGCCTCGAGGTGTGAGAGCAGGCCGTCCCGATCCGCCGTCCGGATCGTGTACTGGTGGTAGACGTGGGTCGTGCCGTCGGGCTCGACGGGCGTCGTGATCCCGTCGGCCGCGATGCCTTCGGTGAGCCGGGCCGCGTTCGCCCGGCGAGCCTCGATGAAGTCGGGCAGGCGCTCGAGCTGGACGCGCCCGATCGCCGCCCCGATCGACGTCAGCCGGAAGTTGTGCCCGACCGTCTCGTGGGCGTAAGTGGCGCCGCCACCCCGGCCGTGGTTGACGAACTGCTCGAGGCGGTCGGTGACGTCGGCCCGGTCGGTGACGACCATGCCGCCTTCGCCCGTCGTCATGTTCTTCGTCGGATAGAACGAGAAGCAGCCGGCGTCGCCGACACTGCCGACACGGTCGCCGTGATAAACGGCGCCGTGGGCCTGGGCGGCGTCCTCGAGCAGCGCCACGTCGAGCTCCTCGGCGAGGTCGACGAACGCCTCGAGGTCGGCCGGCAGGCCGTAGAGGTGGACGACGACGATCGCGTCGATCGACTCCTCTTTGGCAACCGCCCGCGCC
>SLIS01000012.1 GCA_007135505.1 Halovivax sp. | reverse complement strand
GCGCCTTCGCCGCGAAGGTGTATGGAAACGCTTAGGGGGATTTGCGCCGGATCCCCGCGTATGCAGACGCCCAGCAAGCCACGGTCGGCGGTCCGCCGGCGGGTGCGGGCATGACCGACGAGTCGACGGACGGCGACGAACCGGCCCCCGACGTCGCTGACGTCGAGACGCGCCTCGCGGCGATCGGCGACGACGTCGACGCCCTCGAAGCCGAACTCGAGGCGGCCGAAACGGAACCCGGCCTCGACGCGGTCGAGGCCACACTCGACGACGTTCGGGCAGACCACGACGCGGTCGAGATTCCGGAGCCGCCGGAGGAACCGGACGACGAGGACGAAGTAGCCCCCGACGATCCCTACGAGGACGTCCGGGAGGAACACGAGGACCTCGGCGACGCGCTCGACGACGTCGAGTCGGGAATCGAGGACCAGCGCGGCCCCTACGCCGAGGATTTCGTCAGCGAGTTCGACGGCGCGAGCGGCGACGTCGGTTCGACACGCTGGACCGTCGAGGGAGTCGCGGAACTGGCCGACGCCGTCTCCCGAGCCGTCGACGATACCGACGACGCGCTCGAGGCGACGGTCACCGTCGACGAACCGATCACCGCCGAGGTCGAACCGGCGGTCGACGACGAACCCCGCAGCGCGCTCGACGACCGGATCGATGCGGCCGCGGAGGGCGTCGCCGCCGCGATCGACGACCTCGTCGCCGCCGTCGAGGCCGCCGAGCTCAACCCGGACGACGACGCCGAGACGATCGCCACCCTGCTCGAGACCACCGACGAACTCCAGACCGGCGTGGACGACGCAACCGCCTGGGACGACCTCGAGGTCCGCGAGCAGCTCCGACGCGAGGGCTTCTACGACGTGCTCGATCACGTCAAGGACTTCCCGCCGGAGTGGCACGCACTGAAAGTCCACGAGAAGCGCGGCAACGTCGACATGATCCTCCTCGCGCTGGACTCGTTCGACTCGGAATTCATGGAGGAACACTGCCTCGAGGCGCTCAAGCGGATGGGCGACGAGGCGGCGATCGAGCCGATGCTCCAGAAGGCGAACCGCCGCGACGAGGACGCCATCGCGATCCTCGGGACCATCGGCGTCGGCGACGATGACGTCGTCGACACCCTGCTCGACTACGTCGACACCGGCGACGTGAACATGCGAACGACGACCTTCCGGGCGCTCAGCGAGATCGGTACGCCCGAGGCCGTCCAGCCGATCGCGGACCAGCTCGCCGAGGACGACGAGACCGTCCGCAGCCACGCGGCCCGGGCGCTGGGCCTGCTCGGCGACACGCGCGCGATCGACCCGCTCGCCGACCGACTCGAGAGCGACGAGAGCGACACCGTCCGTGCGAGCGCGGCCTGGGCCCTCCGCCAGATCGGCACGGAAGAGGCGCTGGAAGCGGTCTCCGCCTTCGCCGACGACCGAACCTACCTCGTCCAGACCGAAGCCGAGCGAGCTCGGCGGGCGATCGGCGACTGACGATCGGAACCGACGATTCTCCTGTCCGCCGTCCGACAGCCGACCCGTCACACTCAGCCGACGGTTTATGACGGAACGCGCGGCCAACGGGGAGCGTGTGCCTCCGGCGATGGAACGCAGGCGACAGACGACACCCGCGAGCGGCTGGAAGCCGGAACACCCGGAGAGTGACGGCGCCTGACTGGATCGCACTCGTCGTCCTCCTCGCCCTCGCCGCACCGGCGACGGCCGCCCTCGCCCCGGTCGACGATCCGGCGGCCGGCTCGGCGACCATCGACGGTCAGCAGGCGCCCCCGGCCGCCGATACCGAACGCGTCTGTCCGGTCCCCGAGCCGGCCGCGGAGACGCCGGCGACCCCGCAAATCGTCGAACTCTACCCCAATCCGCCGATCCCCGGCAACGAGGGCGAGTACTTCGTCCTCGAGGCGCCAACCGAGGACGCGAGCGCCCTGACGATCTCGGACGGTCACAGCACGGCCACAATTCCGGCGGACCGTCCGGCCACGCGGGTCGCAGTAACGAAGTTTCCGAACGAGACGGCGACGCTCACCGACGAACCCGTCGTCGAACTGGACGGCCGGCTCAGACTCGCCGCGACCGGGGACGAGCTCACGCTGTCCGACGACTCGGGACCGATCGAGACGGTCATTTACGAGGACGCCACGGAGGGTGAGATATGGTATCGGGCGGGCGACGGGCGGACCCATCCCGACGGAATGCACGCGATCCACCGCGGCGAGTGGTGGCCCCAGGACGCCACCTGCCTCGATCCGGTGACGGTGCCGGCCGATGACGCGACGGCGTTCGTCCTGCCCGATTCGCCACAGGTGGTACGCGAGACGATCGAAGCCGCCGAGGATCGGATCAGACTCGCCGGCTACACGTTCACCGACGAGGCGGTCGCCGACGCGCTCTCGGACGCGCTCGATCGCGGCGTTTCCGTCGACGTGCTGGTCGACGCGAGACCGGTCGGCGGCACCGAGCGCGCGACCGATCGGACGCTCGGTCGACTCGACGATGCTGGCGCGACGGTCCACGCGATCGGCGGTGACGCGGCGCGATTCAGCTTTCACCACCCGAAGTACGCCATCGTCGACGACCGCGTCCTCGTGACGACCGAGAACTGGAAACCCGCCGGCGTCGGTGGCGGGGCCAGCCGCGGGTGGGCCGTCGTCGTCGACAGCGAGGCGCTCGCGACTGAGCTCGGGGCCGTCTTCGAGGCGGACGCGACCGGCCACGACGCGACGCCCTGGGCTGAATTCCGGGCCCGGGCGTCCTTCGTCGAGGACGATCCCGCCACGGGGTCGTTTCCTGAACACCACCCGGCCGCGTCCGTCGACGTCGACGCCGTCGAGGTCCTCCTGTCGCCCGACAACGCCGAACCCCGGCTGGCGGAACTGCTCGGCGAGGCCGAGGAGTCGATCAGGATCGTCCAGGTTCGCGTCGACGGGCCGGAATTCCCCCTGCTCCAGGCCGCGATCGACGCCGCCAGGGAGGGTGTCGAGGTGTCGGTCCTGCTCGACGATTCCTGGTACGTCGCCGACGAGAACCGCGAGCTCGCGACCCGCCTCGAATCGATCGCCGATCGGGAGGACCTTCCGATCGAGGTCCGGCGGGCAAGCGGCGGCGAGCGCTTCGACCGGATACACGCCAAAGGCGTCGTCATCGACGACGACGTGACGATCATCGGCAGTCACAACTGGAACGCCCACTCGCTCGAACAGAATCGGGAGGTGACGCTCGTGCTCCACGGCGAGGAGCCGGCTGCCTACTACGCCGCAGTGTTCGACGGCGACTGGGCTGACCGAGCGACGTGGTCGGTCCCGATCGAACTCGTACTCGTCGGCCTCGGCGGCCTGGCACTCGTCTTGCTCGTCACGCATCGCTTCCTCGAGTTCGCTCGACCGGGCGGACGCGCGACGCCGACGAGCGACCGTCCACAAGAGGAGCGTCCCCGTCCGATCGTCGTCGAACGATCGCCCGGCGTCGGCTCGCCTACGGCCCGCGTCGATCGATCGGCTCACGTGCCCGAGATCCGTCGAGGGTCGACGAACTCGAGAGCCGACGAGCCCGAAGCCCCTCACACAACCACCGCCGACGACGGAGACCGCAACCCCCGAGGTGAGTGACTTAACTGCCAAACCGGGACAGGCGGGTGATTACCCCGTCGGGTCGGCTAGGACCGTCCGAATGAATTCGAACGCGTCACCCGAAGACTCGCGGTGGAACGGCGGCGTGCCGACGGCGATCGACCCGCGCATCGTGGCGCTGGTCGTCGCCCTCGCCGGACTCGCGGCATCGTTGAACGTTCCCTACGGCGGTATCGAGTTCGCAGCCGTCGCGTTCCTCGCGCTTTCGATCATCGGGATCGCTGCCCACTACGTCGGACAGCGACGGTTGCAGCGCATCACGTCGGGACTGGCGACACACTGGGCCGAACACGGCGCCGAAATCGAGGCGATTCGCCACAAAAGCGGCTGGGGTCGCACCTCGTGGGTCGTCCAGACCTCCGCCGGACCGATCACCGTCACCGGACTCGCGCTCGCGCCGCTGTCGAAGGTCTCGATCGAGTGGCAGGGAACCGGCGACGTCCTCCAGGCAGCCGAGGCCGAGGATCGGATCGAGACGCTAGCGGCCGAGTGGTACCAGGAAGTCGTCGAAATTCCCGCCGCGACGAAACCGTAGTCACCCCGTGTTTTTCATTCCGGCCGCGATTCCCGTCACCGACAGTCGGAGCGTTCGCTCTTCGATCGGTGTTCGGTCATCGGTACCCAGCAGCGACACCTGGAGGAGGTGGAGCGGGTCGACGTACGGATTTCGACGGGCGAGCGAGGCCTCGAGCCAGGGCCGAGTGAGCAAGGCGTCTCGCTGACGGATCGTCGCGAGTAACTCGAGAGCCCGGTCGTGGGAGGCCCGAAGTCGTGGGAAGAAGGTCTCTCTGAGCGACGGATCGGCGAGCGAGGCGTACTCTGCCGCGATCTCGAGATCGGTCAGCGCCAGCGACAGCGCCGCGTTGTCGAGCATCGTCCGGAAGAACGGCCACTCGTCGTACATCGTCCGGAGTAACTCGACGTCGCCGCCGGTTTCGAGATACGCGTCGATTCCGCTCGCGAGGCCGTACCAGCCGGGCAGGATGCACCGCGACTGAGTCCAGGAGAAGACCCAGGGAATCGCCCGCAGGTCCTCGACCGAGCGTTCGCCGCTTCGGGACGCCGGTCGCGAACCGAGATCGAGCGTCTCGATGACGCTGATCGGGGTCGCCTGTTCGAAATACTGAACGAACCCGTCGCTTGCTAACAGGTCGCGATACGCGGTTCGGGCCGCCTCGGCCATCCGCTCCATCGCCGAAACCCACGGCTCGTCCACCGTCTCCCGGGGCCGTTCGAGCGCCTGTCGACGGGCCCGAAGTTGCGCGTTG
Organism: Halovivax sp.; assembly: GCA_007135505.1. The sequence continues at coordinate 6,936 of SLIS01000012.1, read as the reverse complement.
AGCATCTGTTCGATGTTGCGCTGGGCGATGTGTGGATTGCCATACATTTCGGCGATCGACTCCCCCTGCACGGTGAACTTGACCGGTCCGGTCACCGTGCTGTTGGGGACGGCGAGCAACGCCTCGTTCATCGGCCCCCCGCCGCGCGAGATCGAGCCGCCGCGACCGTGAAAGAGTCGCAGCGTCACGTCGTGTTCGTCACAGATCCGCCCGAGGCGGCGCTGGGTGTGATACAGCGACCAGTTTGCCGCGAGAAAGCCGTTCTCCTTGTTCGAATCGGAGTAGCCGAGCATGATCTCCTGGACGTCGTTCCGCGCGGCGAGCGCCCGTTCGTAGGCGTCGTTTTCGAACAGGGCGTCTACGATCCGACGCGCTCCCGAGAGCGCGTACTCCGTTTCGAGCAGCGGGACGATATCCAGGTCGGAGCGTTCAGGGAGAGAGACCACGCCAGCCTGATCGGCGAGAAAGAGCACTTCGAGGACGTGGCTCGGTTCTTCCGTCATGGAGATGCAGTAGGTGTCGATCGCCTCGACGCCGTAAGTCGCCTGCCAGTCGGCGAGTCGATCGAACAGCGTGAGGACCCGCGTCGCTTCCGACGGGAGGTCGTCCGTGTCGCGCAGGTCGAGTACCGGTTGCTCGTCCAGTATCGCGTCGGTCAGAAAGTGGACCCGCTCGGACTCGTCCATCCCACGATAGTCGATCCCGTCTCGCTCCAGCGCCGCCCCGATGGCGTCGGTGTGGCGCTGGCGATGCTCGCGAAGATCGAGGCTGGCGAGCGAGAACCCGAACGTTTCGACTCGTCGCCGAAGCGGGTCGACGTGCGTGGCGGCGATCGACTCGGCGTCGTTGGCCCGGAGACTCGCCGCAATGAGATCGAGGTCCGAAAGAAGCTCGCTGGCGTCGTCGTAGCCACCGGGTTCGTCGTCGGCGACGCGCTGGAGTCGCGCCTTCATCAAGGCGAGTTTCCGCCTGTAGGGCTCGTCGGCGTGGCGATTGGCGCGCTCTGCCGCCGCGGGGACTCGCTTCCGGTCCGAGTCGAGCGATCGCACGAATTGCCGATCGAGCGACAGCCGGTTTCCATCCTGGCTCAACACGCCGATCAACCGATCGAGATCGGCTTCGTGCCGTTCCAGGGCGATCCGACGCTGGCGCTCGAGCGTGGTTGCGGTCACGTCGGGCGTGACGGACGGATTGCCGTCGCGGTCGCTGCCTGCCCACGAGCGAAACGAGAAGAGCGCCGGGATCTCGAGGGGCTCATCGATCGTCCCCTCGAGCGCCGTCTCGAGTTCGTCGTAGACATCGCCGACGACGTCGAAGAGCGTGTTTTCGAGGTACCACTGGACGTTTCGGGCCTCGTCTTCGACCGCCGGGGGTCGGTTCCGAACCTGTGGCGTCTGCCAGAGTCCCGTCACTTCCGCGTGAACGTCCCGCCAGAGTCGATCGAGTTCCGCCTCCGTCAGCAGCTGTTCGTCAAGTTCCTCGAGGACGGTGGCGATCGAACGCAGCTTCGCCTTGATCGTCTTCCGGCGAGCTTCCGTGGGATGGGCGGTAAACGTCGGTTCGATCATGACGTCGTCGAGGACCTGCGCTAGCGTGTCCCGGTCCGCCTCGTCGAATTCCTCCAGCACCGCCTCGACGCTATCGGCGAGCGTTCCCGCCGCCCTGGCCATCCGATTCGATCGAACGCGTTCGCGCTCCTCGGCGAGATTGATGAGTTCGAAGTAACTGGTGAACGAGCGCGCGACGGTGCGTTGTTGTCGCGGCGATAGAGCGTCGAGTTCGGCTCGCAGCGGGTCCCGACGCTCGATCTCCCCGGAGCGATACGCGATCGCCGTCGTCCGACACGACTCGACGATTTCGAAGTCCGCGCGGGACGCCTGCTCGGTGATGACGGTGCCGAGAAGCGCCCCGAGTTCCCGAACGTCCTGGCGGACGTCCCTGTTGTGAAGTGCCATTGGCTCTCGTACACCGGGACGCGAAGTAAAGCACGGAGGGGTCGACGGGCGAAACCGGTCCCAACGAGGAAAACGGATCCGTCAGTCGAGGTGCCGGCGCCAGCGGGTTGGAAAAACAGCGGGCAGTTAGTCGTCGAGTGCCGGTGCGCTGGTGAGCGCCTCGTCGATCGGGGCGTCGGCCATCTTCTCGACGAGGGCGTCGATGACTTCCTCGCGCTTGCCGCGGACGAACTTGATCGAGCCGACGACGAGGTGGCCGCCGCCGGAGACGCCTGCGCCGGGGACCTCGGCTTTGAGTTCGGCGACCATCTCGGGGATGTCCAGTCGCACCCCGTCGCTACGGAGGACGGCGAAGTCGGGCCCGTAGCCGACCGTGATCACGGGGTCACCGGTCTCGGCGATCTTGCGATCGTGAATCTCGCCGGTCGTCTTCCCTGGCGCCGGATACGTAAAGCGGTGGGCGTAGTTCTCGACGTCGATCCGGTAGAGGTGCGCCCCGTTGTCGAGCGACTCGTGTTCGAGGTGGGGCGTGGCCGCCTCGAGCTGGTGATCGACAGCTTCGCGGGCGCTTTCGTCGAACGTGTCGACCAGTTCGCGGTGGTGGTCGTCCTCGCACTCGATGCCGAGGACGTCCGTGATGAGTCGATCCCCGGGACTGTAGCGAAGCCAGTGGGCGGCGTAATCGAGGGCCTCGCTGACGTCTTTGAGGTGGGTCTCGTCGTAGCCCGCCTCGACCGCGAGGTCGAGGTAGTCGGCCATCGCGTCGGCCTTCGAGCGGTCGGCCAACCCGGCGACGGCGGGGACGTGGCGGATCTCGTCGGTGAGATCGGGGTAGATCATCCGGGCGAGTTCGACGCAGAGCATTCCCGTCGTGATGCGGTAGTCCTCGTCGTGGAGGTAGGGGTTGACGTGGGCCTCGAGGAGGTCGCCGACGGCATCGGGGTCGGGGTGGTGGTGATCGATCGCAACGATCGGAATGTCGTAGTGGGCCAGCGTCTCGTAGGACGGGACGTCCTCCTCGGTCGAGCCGTTGTCGAGCATGAGTAACAGCGGGAGTTGCTGACCGTGTTTGTCCCGGTCCTCGAGCGAGAACGTGAGGTCGCGCGTCGCATCCTCCATCTCGTAGAACGGGGCTTTGCTCGGCAGGCGTTTGAAGAGGTGTCGTGGCGCCTCCGGATCTTCGTGGACGTCGGCGATGAATCGCTCGAGGGCGAGCTGGACGGGGACCGCGGCGCACATGCCGTCGCCGTCGGCGTGGTGGCGAACGCGGATCGGTCGACCCTCGAGGACGGTTCGGCGGAGTCGCTCGGCGACGTCGGCCAGTTCGGCGTGGAGCGACTCGAACGCCGGCCAGTCGATGAGCGGTTCGACGTCGGCCGGCTGGGCGCGCTCGGTGCGAGCCACGTCGAGTCGCTCGCGGGCGGTCGTTTCGTCCTCGCCCGAGAGCGCCGACAGCCCCTCGACTTCGAGCTGGATCGAGCCCTCGTGGCGCTCGACGGTGCCGGTCAGTCTGACGACGGCGCCGATCTCGATCGACGGGAACGCCCGAACGCCGGCCTCCTCGAACGCGGCGGCCGGCACGACGCCGTCCTCGTCGGCGACGTGGAAGATCGTCGGGCCGCCGGTCTGTTTGATCTGGACGATCTCGCCCTCGATGGTGATCTGTTCGCCGACGTTCGCGGCGAGTCGGTCGGTTCCGGTGAGCGAAACCTCGTGATCGATCGATTCGAGCGCGTACGAGTCGGCGTCGACGGGAGCGAACGAGAGGTCGCCGTTCTCCCGAACCGTCTCGAGTTCGACGACCAGTTCCTCACCGACTCGGTACGTGCCTTCCAGCACGGATTCGTGGACGAGTCCGGAGATGGAATCCGATAGATCGACGAAAATGCCGTACTCGACAATACCGTTTATTTCCGCGAGATACGGCGTCTCCTCCTCGAGCTCGTCCGGGGTACACTCCGAGTCGAGATCGTAGACGACCGCCTCGCGGTTCGCGCCGGCGTCGCCGGCGGTCTCGCGTGTCATCGTTGCCGGTCGTTGGCGACCGGGGCGTATAACGCTTATCAAGCGGCCGTCGATAGCAGGCGACGTGGTCGATAGACGAACGGTCCGGATCGGTCCACTCGAGAACGGCCCCGCGCCGGGCCGACTCCGCAACGTTTAGCAACGGCAAGCCCAGAAGGAGTAGTATGGGGCTGCTTTCCGCGCTGTTTCGCTCGAGCGAGATTCTCGGCATCGCCGAGGAGACCCTCGAGTTCATCATCGAGTCCTCGGAAGCCACCCATCCCAACGAGTACATGGGCTTTCTCCGGGGAACCGAGGCGAGCCGCCTCGGCCTCGACCGGGATGGGCTCGTCATCACGGACGTGCTGGTGATGCCGGGAACCGAACAGAACAGCGTGAGCGCGACGGTCAAGACGAGTACGATCCCGAACGACACGAAGGCACTCGGCAGCGTTCACTCGCACCCGAACGGCGTCCTTCGGCCGAGCCAGGCCGACCTGGAGACGTTCGGTCGCGGCTCGGTCCACGTGATCGTCGGCGCGCCGTACGGCCGACACGACTGGCAGGCGTTCGACTCGAGCGGCCAGCCGACGACGCTGAACGTGATCGACGTCGAACTACCCGACACGGAGGACTTCTTTCATTTCACCCAGCAGGACATCGACGAGGAACTACAATGGGGCTAAGCGAGATGCCGGATCTGGACGATAGCGACACGACGGCCGACGGGGGAGCGCCGGACGACGGGACCACGCCCGGTAGTCCGTCCGACGCCGAACCCTGCGCGGAGGCGACCTGACGTGACCCGCGTCGTCGCACAGGGAACGTTCGACATCCTCCACCCCGGCCACGTCCATTACCTGCGAGAGGCCGCCGACATGGGCGACGAGCTGATCGTCATCGTCGCCCGCCGCGCGAACGTCGATCACAAGGAGAAGCCGATCTGTCCGGCGAGCCAGCGCCGCGACGTCGTCGACGCGCTGGAGCCGGTCGATCGGGCGATCCTCGGCCACGAATCAGACATCTTCGTCCCGATCGAGGAGCTCCGGCCGGACGTCATCGCTCTCGGACACGACCAGCACCACGACGAGGACGCCATCGCCGACGAACTCGAGCGACGCGGTATCGACTGCGATCTGCGCCGAGCCAGCGGCTGTGAACCCGGCGAGGACGAACTCTACTCGAGCCGGTTGATCGTCGAGGAGATCCTCGAGCGACGGGGGTAGGAGCGTTCAGAGTGACGGGATAGGAGAGTCCCGAGGAGACGAGGGACCAGCCGAGCGGCGTCCAGTGGATCACCCGGTTAGACGGGGACGGTGTCACCGGCTTCGCCTCAGCAACCGAGGAGTTGCGACCGTTCAGAGGTAGCCGTCGTCGGCCAGTCGCTCGACGCCCTCGCGGAGGCGCTCCTCGCTGGCCGCGTAAGAGAGGCGGGCGTACCCCGGCGCGCCGAACGCGCTTCCGGGGACGGTTGCGACGTGGGCATCCTGCAGGGCACCCTCGCACCACTCCGTGTCCGGCGAGTCGACGGGCAGCATCATGTAGAAGGCGCCGTTCGGCACGGGAACGTCGACACCCTCGTCCTCGAACAGGTCGACGAGCAGGTCGCGACGGTCCTCGAAGGCGTCGACCATCTCGGCGACCGCCGCGTCGGTGTTCGTGAGCGCCTCGATCCCGGCGTGCTGGACGAAGTTGACCGCACAGGAGACCGAGTGCGAGTGGAGTTTTCCGGCCTGTTCGATCAGTTCCGCCGGTCCGGCGAAGTAGCCGAGTCGCCAGCCGGTCATCGAGTACGCCTTCGAGAAGCCGTTGACGGTGACCGTCCGGTCGGCCATTCCCTCGAACGAGCCGAGGCTCGTCGGTTCGGCGTCGTACGTGATCTCGCCGTAGATCTCGTCGGAAACGACGGTGACGTCGTGCTCGACAGCCAGGTCGCGAATGCCCGCGAGGGCCGCGTCCGAGTAGACGGCGCCCGTCGGGTTCGACGGCGAGTTGACGATCAGCAGGTCCGTGCTGTCGGTGATGACGTTCTCGAGGTCGGTCAACGCCGGTTCGAGCTGGAAGTCGTACGGCGACAGATCCACGCGGACGAGCGTCCCGCCAGCGAGTTTGACCATCGCCTCGTAGGATACCCACGCCGGATCGAGCAGGACGACCTCGTCGCCGTCGTCGACGAGCGTCTGGACGACCTCGTACAGCGACTGCTTGGCGCCGGGCGTGACGATGACGTTCTCCGGGCCGTGATCGAGGCCGTCCGCCCGGAGCTTCTCGGCGATCGCCTCGCGAAGGGCCGGAATGCCCTTCGAGGTGGTGTAGCCGGTGTGGCCGGCGTCCATGGCCGCTTTCCCGGCCTCGACCACGGTCTCCGGGGTCGGGAAATCCGGTTCGCCGACGCTCAGGTCGACGACGTCGGCGCCCTCGGCCTCCAGTTCGGAGGCGAGCGCCGAGATGGCGAGCGTGGCGGACGGTTCGACTCTCGTGACGCGGTCTGCGTAGTGCATGGGTGGTGAATGGGTGCCTGGTGTGCGATCGACGAGCGATTCCGAACGGTCGGCTCGGTCAGGCCTTCGGCAGCTCCGCGAGGAGGCCGAGCGCGCCGTCGACGGCCTTCCGGGCGTTCTCGACGCGTTCGCGGGCTTCGGCCGCGGACATGCCCGGACCCGTGACGCCGAGGGTGACCGGCGTGTCGCGCTCGAGACTCACGTCGGACAGGCGCTGGGCGACGGCGTCGGTGATCACCTGGTCGTGATCCGTATCGCCGGTGATCACCGCACCGACGACGCAGACGGCGTCGATCTCGTCCCGTCGAGCGAGTCGATCGGCTGCCAGCGGCGCGTCGTAGACGCCGGGGACCGCCACGACCGAGGCGACGTCGGCGCCCGCATCGTCGGCCGCCTCGCGGGCGATCTCCTCCATCTCCCCGGTGATCGGCCGGTTGAACTGTGCAACCACCAGTCCGAGCGTGGGCATACGCGAG
>SLIS01000343.1 GCA_007135505.1 Halovivax sp. | reverse complement strand
TGATCTTCGGCTTCGGACTCGGGTTCAGTCACATGGCCCAGCCAGAGGTCGTCCTGAACTTCCTGCAGTTCGAAGACTTCGGGCTGCTGTTCGTCATGTTCGGCGCGGCCGTCGTGACCGGAATCACCTTCTTCGGCGTGACGCAGTTCCGTAGCGAAGCACCGTTGACGGGGGCGATCTACGGCCGTCGACTCAAGACGCTCGACAAAAACGTCGTCATCGGCGGCGGTATCTTCGGCGTCGGCTGGGGACTCTCGGGAATTTGTCCCGGTGCGGCCTACGCCAGTCTCGGCGTCGGGAACGTTTTCATCCTCTACGGGATCGCCGGGATGTTCGTCGGCGCGTACGTCCAGGGCTACTGGCGTTCGGCGCGCGCCGAGGGCGACTCGCCCGCGACGGCCGCGGACTGACCCCTTTTCGCACTCCTCGGTATCGGTTTGGATCGACTCGAGTTCACAGGCGGTACGAGGCGGATGCCCCGAGCCTTGAGGTCGGGGAGGAAGCCGACACTTGATGAGACAAACCACGTTACAATGGCTGACCGACCCTCCCAACGTATAAGTAACATAGGCTGTATATGTGAAAACACAGTGGAATACCGTCGTACCGCCGTCATCAAGCTCGATACTCCTGAAGGAGCAGACGACTCCCTTCGAGAGACTGTCGAGCAATTCAAACACTGCGCCAACACCGCAAGCGAGTGGTGCTGGCACGACGACGACGGATACCACGTCACCTCAAAAGCCAAAGCCGAACGTGCCCTCTACGACCAACTCCGCGACGAAACCGACCTGACCGCGAATCTCGTCCAGAAAGGGATTCGCAGGGCGGTTGAAGCCATCAAAAGCGGAGTCGAACGGCTCAAACGTGGTGAGAACACATCGCAGCCGCACTTTTCTGCCGATAGCGCGGTCTACGACAAGCGGAGTGCGACCTTCCACCGGGACCACGTTTCTCTTTCGACCGTAGATAGGCGCGTCGAGTGTGACTACATCCTCCCCGACGACTCGGAGATACCGCCGACAAAGTACGTCTCCGACGAGGATTTCGAGTTTCGGATGGCCCACTTACAGTACCGTGATGGTGACTGGTATCTCCACGCTTCGATGCGGAAAGTCGAAGCGGACGAGGAATCGTCTGAATCCGAGTCCAAGCACAGAACAGTCCTTGGGGTGGATTTAGGCGTGAACAATCTTGCCGTTGCTTCGACAGGGCTATTCTGGTCGGCAGATGAGTTCAACCACTGGCGGCGAGAGTACGAGAAGCGTCGTGGTTCGCTTCAACAGTGTGGTTCTCGCCACGCCCACGAGAATATCGAGTTAGTCGGACAGAAAGAGTACGGGCGCTTCGAAATATACCTGCACACGGTGGCGAACGAGATCATCGAGGAGGCCGTCGAGAACGACTGTTCGCATATCGTGTTCGAGGACTTGACCCACATTCGGGAGAATATTCCCGAGGCTACGTGGCAACACGTCTGGGCGTTCCGACGCCTCTACGAGTACGTCGAATACAAGGCCGAAGAACATGGCATCGAGGCCGTACAGGTTGATCCGCGCAACACGTCAAAGCGTTGCTCGACGTGTGGGTTTACCCACGACGCCAATCGGTCGGTCGAATCGTTCGAGTGTCAGCAGTGCGGGTATGAGAACCACGCCGACTACAACGCTTCCAAGAATATCGGTTTGCAGTATCTCCGTCGCAGGCAAAACGCAGGCGATGGAGGCGCACCCGTAGATGTGCGCTTGAATCGCGGGACGCTGAACGTGAGCGGGGAGTACGTACCCCCTGCCTCTACTGAGGCATAGAACGGGAGTCCACGCGAAAGCCTCGGGGTCGTTCGGAAGATCTTCGATCTTCCGTGACTGAGCGGAGCGAAGCTCCGCGATGTCCGCGAGACCGAAGGTCTCGCTTGATGACGAGAGAAGCCGTCTCTCGAACCACGTGACCCCGAGGCGATTTACCACAGGGTTCACACGTCTCGGCTCCCTCGTGTCGAGTATGACGCCCCCGACACGGCGACGCGTGCTCGCGGTAACTGGTTTCTCGCTCGTCCCGCTAGCCGGCTGTCTCACGGGTGTCGACTCCGACGGTCTGGAACTCGCCACGCCCGAAGCGACGCCAGACGACGACTGGTCCGAACCAGACTGGCGTCCGGCGGACGCCAGGCCCACCGAGGACGACGTCCACGCGACGACGGTCGTCGCCGACCTCGAGATCCCGTGGGACCTCACGTTCGCGGACGACGACGCCTTCCTCACCGAGCGCGACGGCGGCGTGCGACGGTTCGACGCGGAAGAACTCGCCGAAACCGACGAAATCCCGCTCGGTCCCGACGACGGCGAGACGATCCTCGAGGGCGAGGACCTCCCGGATCGGGCGTCCCCCGGCGAGGGTGGCACGCTCGGAATCGCCGTCCATCCCAACTATCCGGACGCCTCCGAGCTGTTCGTCTACTACACTATCGACGACGACGGGACCGAAAACCGGGTCGTTCGCTACGATCTGGAGACCGACGAACTCGAGGCCGTCCTCGACGGTATTCCGGGCGCGACGACCCACAACGGTGGCCGGATCACGTTCGGTCCCGACGGCGATCTCTGGGTTTTGACGGGCGACGCCGAGGACCCCGCCCTCACGCAGGACCCCGGCTCCCGCGCCGGCGCAGTGCTCCGAGTGACGCCCGATGGCGACCCCGTTTCCGAGCCCGTCGACTGGGGCACCGATGGCGACCCGCGGACGTATACGCTCGGCCACCGAAACCCGCAGGGAATCGACTTCACCCCACAGGGGACGCCGGTACTCGCCGAACACGGCCCGGCCGCTCGAGACGAGGTGTCGATCCTCCGACCCGGCGGTAATTACGGCTGGGATCTCGTCCGCGGCGGTCCCGACGATCCGGAGTACGACGGGTACGACGAATACGACGAGGCGACGCCGCCGGTGATCAACACCGGCCCCCAGACGACGTGGGCACCGTCCGGACTCGCGTTCTACGACGACGAGACGATCGAGGCGTGGACGAACCACGTCTTCGTCGCCGGACTCGCGTCGAACGC
>SLIS01000023.1 GCA_007135505.1 Halovivax sp. | reverse complement strand
GATCGTCCACGGCCACTTCCGCGGGAACATGCTGAACTTGCTCAAACAGCTGGGCGTCGAACCGCCGATACCCCGGTGAAATGGGGTCCCACGAGTCAGGTGAGCGCCGACCGAGCGTCCCGTGGCGAGTCCGCAAGCCGGGTCGCTGAGACCCCTCCGTCGTTCGATGCCGGGATGCGTCGATCAGTGTCGATATGGTTCCATCACGTTGCGAGCGACGGGATGAACGGTGGTGTTCGGCGATCTGACGACCGCAGCGCTCGGGTTTGGCGATGCGTGGCTATGAGTCGGCTAATCGGTCGTGGTGAGTGTTGACAAACGTACGATAGAAGAAAACACATTTTTAGCCCCATCTAAAACCGGCCGACCGTATGCTGGATACTGCACAATACAGTCGATACGGTATTGACAAACTGATCGGCGGCACCGACCGAGAGCGTGGTCGCTCGCTCGAAGAACTCGTCCTCGACCTGCTCGACAGCGAATTCGCGGGCGTCATCCGCTCGCACGTACGTGGTGAGGTGTATGGAGGACGCTGAGTTCCACGCCGACCGCGTCGGTGAGGTCGCCGACCAGGAGTACGTCGCCGTCGAAGACGACCAGTTCGTCGGAGTCGCCATCGACAGGTTCCGCGAGTTCGAACCGGAAGACGAGGAGGCGACGGTCTACTATCTGTACATCGTCGACGAGGCCGACCGGCTCGTAGGCGTCATGTCGCTGCGCGAGTTGCTCAACGCGCCCGAAGACGATATCGTCGCCGACCACATGGAGACCGACCTCGTCACGATCAACGAGTCGGCCGACCCCGAACTCGCCGTCCACGAACTGGCCGACATGGACTTCCCCGCGCTCCCGGTCATCAACGATCGAGGGCGGTTAGAGGGCATCATTCGAACCGAAGAAATGCTCGACGTGGTCGAAGAGGAGGCCAGCGAGGACATCCTCAAGAGCGCCGGCTTCACCTTCACCGACATCGAGTCCTCCCGCAGTTCGGCCATCCTCGAATCGTCGATTACACGCATCCTGCGCCTGCGGATGCCGTGGTTGCTGGTCGCTCTCGCCGGCGGCCTGCTCGCCGGGGGCGTGATCGAGCAACACGAAGAGACGCTCCAGGGCGTGGTGGCACTGGCGTTTTTCGTCCCGGTCATCATGGACATGGGCGGCAACGTCGGCACGCAGGCCTCGACGATCTTCGTCCGCGGGCTGGCGCTCGGCCACATCGACGATCGCAACGCCGTCAGCCACTTCATCAGGGAGGGATTCATCGGGACGCTGATCGGACTTATCATCGGCGCCGTCGGCGCGTCGGCCGCGTACGTCTGGCAGCGCAACGAACCGTACGCCGTCGAGCTGGCGATGGTCGTCTTCATCGGCCTGCTGGTGGTGTGCATCGTCGCCAGCGTCGTCGGCTACGTCATCCCCTGGCTGATGCACAAGATCGGCTTCGACCCCGCCGCGGCGTCGGACCCGCTGATCACGACGGTCAAGGACGTTACCGCCTTGCTCATCTACTTCGGACTCGCGGCCGTCCTGCTGGCCGAACTCATCTGAAATCGGGGATTCTCCGGACGATTTTTCGCATCGCGAGAAATCAGACATAGTAGAGACGGGCTCGTCCCCATCGATGGGTCGGAAACCGGCCCGGCAGGGGTTGGTGGACGCCTGTGAGCAGTTCACGACGCCGTCTCAAACGGACGACGTAAGGCCCCCATCGACGCGGACGTTCTGGCCCGTGACGTAGCTCGCCCCGGACGAAAGTAGGTACGCGACCGCGTCGGCGATCTCGTCGGTTCGCGCCGGTCGGCCCATCGGAATTCGCCCGGTCGTCTCCTCGTCGACGTCGTAGCTATCGACGAACCCGGGCTGAACCGTGTTCATCCGAATGCCGGTCGCCGCGTGTTCGTCGGCGTAGAGCTTGGTGAAACTCCCGAGGCCGGCCCGAAGCACCGAGGAGACGGGGAACTCGCTCGACGGTTCGAACGCCGAGAACGTGGAGATGTTCACGATCGACCCGCGACCCTGGTCCGCCATGATTGGGGTGACGAGTCGCGCCATCCGGACGACGTTCAGCAGTACGAGGTCCAGTCCCTCGTGCCACTCCGCGTCGGGGATTTCGAGGAGGTCGCCGGCCGGCGGGTGACCCGTGTTGTTCACTACCGCGTCGATGCGCCCGTAGCGCTCGTGGGTCGTCTCGACGAGCGTCGCCAGGTCGTCGGGGTCGGTGACGTCGCCCTCGAACCCGTCCCCGCCGAGGTCGTTCGCGACGTCCACGGCGCTCCCGGACTTCGACAGCAGGACCGGCGTGTATCCGTCCTCGCACAGTCGTCGGGCACAGGCCGCCCCGATACCGCTCCCCGCCGCCGTCACGACGGCGACTTTCTGCGTTTCCATACACCCACGATCATGAGCACGTTCATAAATACCGTTCTCCGTACGCTTGGCTGGACAGGCTCGCGGTTCACGCCAGACAGCGGCTCGCACTACCGACGTCGGGTCACTGTGGGTCTGAAACCGGGCCACAGTGGTGCCCGTTATCGGATCTGGTTAGGTCGACCGGGAGCCGACTGACGACGTCGCGGGGATAGACTGACACCGAGTGGTTCGAGGAGACGGCGAGTCAGTCGTCCGTCGGTTGGCTGGCGACCCGTTCGTGCTCGTCGAGGGTACCCAATCGTTCGCGGAGGTCGATTCCGCGTCGTTCGAAGCTGGCCACCCGATAGCGGAACGCGACGTATCCGAGCCCGATCCAGCCGAGGATCAGCAGGCCCATCCACGGCAGCTGCGAGGAGAGCAACAGCCAGAAGATAGCCGTCGAGAGCCCGCCGCCGATCGCCACGGCCATGAGTATCCATTTCGGCAGGCGAATGGGTGCGTTCGCGTATCGATCCGGAAACCGCTCCGGTAACCGCCATGCCGCGACCGACAGGAGGAAGAACGCGTACAGCAGGACCATCCCGAGGCCCGGGGCCAGCAGCGTCGGCGAGGGCGTAAACGGCACGATGAACAGTGCCGGCACGCCGAGCAGGAGGACGGCCCGGTTCGGACTCTCGTAGGTCGGGTGCAACGACGCCAGCG
>SLIS01000404.1 GCA_007135505.1 Halovivax sp. | reverse complement strand
GAAAATGATGAATGTCTGCCAGAATGGCGTCGAGACAGGATATTCAGCAAGAGAGCCAGTTTTAGAGTGGGGTAAGTACCATCAGAACGATCTGTTCTCTACGCCCGTATACGAAGTTGGACGGCCACTGTACCAAATCGATCTCACTTCACCCGTGAGAAGCGATATCGATCGCTCCAACAATCAGTACGCTGATACAGTGGCTCGTGTACGCGAATGCCATCACGACCTGACGTATCGTGAAAACGAAATGAGAACTCTGCGAAGTGAATTGGCTATTCGTCAACGACGGTATATGGACGCATCATCTCGTGGTCCTCGTGTTCGAGGATGTGACAATGCCAAACGAACTGACCTGGAATGTCCCTGAATTGGCCCTCGTACTCGCCGAAGTGTGCGATGATGCGTGTCACCTCCTCGGGAAAAGCGGTAACAGTGTCCTTCCAACCGCGTTCGTTTGGGAGGGGATCGCTCGCCTCATCCTCAACGAGTTCACCTTCGTCGACGAATACGTCGACGTCGAACGGAGCCCGTTCGAGGATCTGGAACTGGACGAGGTGAAGGTGAATCGGGTGGGCGTCTTCCGTGAGGTTCACCAGTTCCCAGATCTCGGTCGTACCGAGTTCCGGATCTTCCGTGATCTCGTCATCCCATTCCAGTCCGTCGAGCAACAGCAGCAGTCGACCGTGCTCATCCGTTTCCTCCTCAAGTGTTAGCGTTCGCGTCCGGACCGCGTCCTCGGATGGAATCTCCGGCACTGGCGTGCGTTGCCCGCTTGTCTCACCAAAGAAGCAAGCGGGAATCCGGCTCTGATCGCGCACCGACGTGTCTTGCACGTCGAAGCGCATGATCTGCGGGAGCGGCACTTCATTTTCCTCCTGATCGAAGCCGGTGAACGGCGTCCCGGCGTCGTTGTGTAGGAGGAACGATTGTCCCTCACAGCCCGAGAAGTCGACAATCAGATCCGCGCGCTCGGCAGGACCGAGCAGCAGCCGATCGTCGATTTCGATCGGGCGTGGAAGGAACCCGCCATCGGTTCCGATTTGGTGGAATCGTGGTCCAGCGGTACCGACCGCGTCATCATTCGAGTCGTAGTCGTCGTAACCGATGAGTTCCAGGTTGTAAAAGCGGCTGTTCGAGCCGTTCACCGTCCGGAAACGGTACTTCCGTGGTTCGACCTCAAACCGTGGCCAGACGGTGCCGTTGACCACCGCGGTGTCGCCAAAGAATTCGGGGACGATGCTCGGGTCGTCCTCGGTGCCGATCCGTTCCCCGTCCTCGGTTTCGCTCTCGAAGGGATAGAACAGTGACCCGTCCTCGTAGAAGGTTCGATCCTGAATGATCAACGGGAGTTCGTACTCACCACGGGGCAGCCGATATCGGCGCTCGTCGCGGCCACGAATGATGTATGCGCCCGCCAAGCCGGCGTAGACGTTGAGTCGAGTAATGCCGAGTGCGTGATCGTGATACCAGAGTGTGGCCGGTGGCTGCTCGTTGGCGTACTCATAAACCTCCTCCTCGAAGAACGGTCCGGTCTCCTCGAACCCGCTCGTGAACCAGGCTTCCGGGTAGCCGTCGTACTCTTCGCGAGTGTTGCCGCCGTGGAGATGAACGACGGTCCGGACCTTCGGATGCTCGTGTCCAGCACCATGGACAGTCGTATCGACTGGCAGTAAGTGCTGGTCCGGGAGTTCGTTGCGCCAGGCTACGTGGATCTCCTCGTCATAGTCGACCACGATCGTCGGTCCCGGGTAGTGGCCGCCATAAGTCCACAGCGTCGTTTCGTCGAGGTCGGAGTGAAGTTGCTGAGTGGTCTCAACCATTGGCACGTCGTAGTGGGTCACACCGCGCCTCTGGTCGCCCTCCAGTACAGGCGGACGCGTCAGCCCGTCGACGAACGGTTTGAGCTCAGGAGACTCGTGATCTGTCTCGATAGGGTGGGCACCTACGAAACCAGTACTGAGCGAGCCGAACAATGCAGCAGTACCGAGTGTACCGGTTCCTCGCAAGAACGCCCGTCGACCGGGTGAAAGCTGCTCCTCTTCCGCGATGGACATTTCCTTTATTTGCATGACTTATTCCCCGGTCCAAATCCGGAGATCTTCATTTACCACTTCCATCGACTTCAAGATCACTGGCCCAAAAAATATATTTGCCATTCGAGTTATTATTAGAGAGGCAACAGAACGTGTGTCAGCGACCGTGATCGGCGACCAAAAACGACACGAGTCGGCCTGTTCTCACGAAGACTCTTCTCCAGTTCGACACGGAACAGAATCAACGCGATCTGTTACCCACTCGGCGTACCCGTCCGCGCCATGAGTGATTGGCGTAACCTTTGAACGTCCCAGATCTGCAAGCTGCGTCCTCTCATACCGTCGATCCCAGTCTCGGCGACGACGTGTTCAAACGTTGCGCAGACCACTCCCGATGTGGAGGGTACGTCCGGATCAGCAACGTGCTGTTTTGGCAAGACCTCGACACATCCACGCTAGCCGTCTGAGCGATGCCATATCGCCAGACGGCGACCATTTCCCGGTTAATCTGGCGGAATCTTACAGTGAGAGCGTCTGAGACTGTCGTCAGTCGGCGGCAAAACAAGGCATGCGTACTACTCGAAGGGCAACATCTGTACAACGGACCGTTGAGTAGGCGTTTTCGAGACTGGTTTACCACTATCACAAAGTGCTTACAACGGTAAGTAAAAGTCGTGGAAATGACTGCCTCTCCGACAATCGGCAATACGTCTGTCTCTGCCGGAAATCCCTGGATATTCTTCGGTGTGACCTTCGCCATAACGTGGGGATGTTGGTTGGCAGCAATTGCACTGGGGGTACGTTTTGACAGCGCCGCAGGTCTCGTGTTGCTATTATTGGGACTTACTGGCCCCGGGGTTACCGGGATAGTATTCGTGTACCTTGTGTATGATGAACGAGGTCGAACGGATTTTTGGAATCGAGTGAAACAGGTTCGCCGTATCAGTGGCCGGTGGCTTCTTGTAATCCTTCTACTCGCCCCTGCAATAGCGATCGCCGCAGGATCGGTAGAGATCCTGTTGGGTGGCACAAGTGCGACGTTGGGTGACTGG
>SLIS01000369.1 GCA_007135505.1 Halovivax sp. | reverse complement strand
CGGAGCGAGTGCGTCGATCGTCCGACGGATTTCGTCGTGCGTTGCGCTCCGTGGGAAGCTGATCGCCAGTTCATCGAGGCCGTCCACGTCCTCCCATCGCGCGAGCTGTTCGCGTGCTTCGTCCGGCGTGCCGGCGATAGCCAGGTCCGCGAGCAGCGAGTCGTCGATGAGGTCCTCGAGTCGATCGAGTTCGCGGTTGGCGAAGGCCTCGGCGATCTTCGTCGCCTCCTCCTCGTAGCCCTGTCGGGCGAGTGAATCCCGGTAGTAGGTGCCCATCGCGCCCACGTAGAAGCCGATGTGGTTTCGGCACCGACTTCGGGCGAGGTCGCCGTCTTCGTGTACCGCTGCCGGCAGCGAGAGCGTCACCGGAACGTCCTCACGACTCCGGCCGCCCAGTTCGATGCCACGCTCCAGGTCGTCCAATCGTTCGCGCAACCCGTCGGGTTTCATGACGATCGCGTGCCAGCCGTCGGCGAATCGACCGGCGAGCTCGACCGATTTTGGCCCCATCCCGGCAGCTTCGACGGGAGCGGGCGTCTCCGGCGGATCACAGCGCAGTCTAAACCCGCCGAGGGAGAAACAGTCGCCGTCGTAGTTGACGATCTCACCGGTCTGGACCTGTTCGACGATCTCGATGAACTCCCGCGTTCGGCGGAGTGGGCGATCGAACGACGCACCGTGCCAGCCTTCGATGACGGCCGGACCGCTCGGGCCGACGGCCAGGCGAAGCCGGCCATCGGAGATTTCCTGTAAACTGACCGCCGTCTGACCGACGAGTGCAGGTGATCGCGAGTAGACGTTCAATACGCTCGGGCCCAGACCGATGGAGTCGGTCTCCATCGCGATTCGGGTGAGCACGGAGACGGCGTCTCGGCCCCACGTCTCCGGGAGCCAGGCGTGTTCGTAACCGCCCCGTTCGCCTCGCTGTGCGTACTCGACGAGATCGTCGATACTCTCGGGCGCGGCGACCGGGAGGTGAAGCGTTCGCGTCGTCATCTGTCGAACCAGGGTGCGTCGTGACGGTCAGTGACTCGCTCGTCGTTCGCATCGTTCGCGCTGGCTCCTCTCGAGTGCATTGCCGACAATACACTTTCAACTATCTTAAAATTGATCGATTAGTACCGCCGGGGCAAATCCGGTGTGTGACTTTCGGCCGGAATCGACGTGCCTGCAGGTCGCTGTCCCACGATTGCTCCGTTATAGCGTCGGTTGTTTGCCCAATGGAACCCGATTCTCCGGATAGACGACCCAGAACGCCACCGCGTAGCCACTAAGCATTTATCACCGAACGGAAATGGTTCGAGTATGGGACTCACCCAGCGACGCATAGATGCGAAGTCAACACCCGTGAGTCAGGCAGTGATCGAGGCTGTCGCCGAGAGCGACGGCGTCGACGTCACCGACGTCGAACCACCCGAATACGAACCACTCTACAGCGTCGTGGACCCCGAAGGCCTCGACACACTCTTCGAACCGACCCTCGGCGGAGAGACTCGAAGCGCCGGAACGGTCACATTCGAATACGCCGGTTACGACGTAACTGTCTACGGCGACGGTCGGATCGAGCTCGACCACCAATCCGGATAGATCGATCGAACACGCTCGATCGTCACGGCTTCGTTCGTTGACGCACTCGTTCTCACGGCATCCGAGCGATCGATAGCTGGCGCGGCGTGCGATATCGAAACCGCACTCATCAGTCGTCGGCGACCGGGACTGCCTCGACGTCGATCGTTCCGTCGTCGAGATCGCCCTCGACGTTCCGTGCTGCGGTCACCATGTTCCGCATCTTCTCGAAGGCCACCGTACGGGGAAGGAGTTTAAGCCCACAATCCGGCGAGACGACGAGCTGTTCCGGGGGGACGACCTCCAGTCCCTTTCGGATGTTCGTTTCGATTTCCTCCACCGATTCGACCTCGGCGACGTGGGCGTCCGTGACCCCCAGTGCCAGATCCTTCGTGAACGCTGGATCTTTGAAGACGTCGAGTTGGTCGTAATCGCCATTCGCGAGTTCCAGATCGAACTCGTCGACCGGGAACTCGAGGATCTCCGGATAGATGCGCGAGTAGTCGCCGTAACAGACGTGTAGACCCGTCCTGACGGATTCGGGGACGTCGGCGACGATGCGTTCGAGACAGCGTCCGACGATCGCGTGATCGTCCGGCGTCGTGGCCAGTGCCGGCTCGTCGATCTGGATGTAGCGGGCGCCGGCCGCGACCAATTTCTCGATCTCTTCGTTGACGAGGTCGGCCAGGTCGTAGGCGAGTTGCTCGTCGTCCTCGTAGGCCTCGTTGAACGACCAGTTAGCGAGGGTGTACGGACCGGTGATCGGTACCTTCACCGGTCGTTCCGTCACGCTGGCGGTAAACTCGTACTCGTCGACGAGCCAGTGTTCGTCGTACTCGACGTCGCTCACGACGGACGGTTTGTCGAAGTAGTTGTGGCCCCAGACCTTCACGGGTCCGTTGAACTCGTAGCCGTCGATCCGGTGGGCGAAGAACTCGACCATCTCGTTGCGACGCATCTCGCCGTCGACCACGACGTCCAGGCCGGCACGTTCGTGTTCGTTCGTGATGAGTCGACAGGCGTCGTCCATCGCCTGCTCCCAGTTGTCGGCGTCGAAGTCACTGTCCGGATCCTCGTACAACTCTTTCGCTCGATTGAGCCACTTCGGCTTCGGGTAGCTCCCGACGACGGTCGTCAGGATGAAGTGGTCGTTCACGTGATCGGCCGGCCGGAACTGGTCTTTCGTCTCGCTCATGCGACGGTCACCTCCGCGAGCGCGGCCGCGTCTGCGAGGACGTCGAGTTTTTCCTCGAAGGTCCCATACGGCAGGTAGAACGTCTCCGTGTTCGGCGCGATGTACACCGTTTCGAAGTCGGTGACGGGAAGTTGCTCGAAGACCCAGGTCGCCCGATCCCTAACTGCCTCAGGATCCTCCAGTAGCGTGTTCTGCCCGTCGACGAGTCCGAGCCAGATGTCGTCGGCCCCGCCGTACTCCTGGAGGTTGTAACGGCTCCGTTCTTGCTCGGTGACGAAGTCGAAGCCGACGGCATCGATGTCGGCATCGAGGAGGTGAGCGTAGACTTTCTCCTCGAGGGCTCCCCAGTAGGCGTAGACCACGACGTCGGCATCGGTCGCCGCGGCGATTCGATCGATCGCGTCGCTTACGCGTTCGTCGATTCCGTCTCCTGGCGGTGTCGTGACGAGTGACGGTTCGAGGAGGACCAGTGTCTCGTGAGCCGGCAGCCGTTCGACCTCCCCGACGAGGAAGTCCGTCAACGCCTCGAGGAACGTCACCTCGTCGCCGTAGTGTTCGTCCGTGGCCAGATCGGACAGGGTGTAGGGTCCCGGCAGGAGCGCCTGCAGAGTCGATGGGTCAACCGACTCTGCGGCCGATTCCAGTTCCGCGGCGACGTCCCCAGTCGGCGTGAGATTGCTCGTGACGACGGGTTCCCGGTAGAAGTTGTTGTTGTCGAAGTACCGGACGATACCTCGTGTCTCGACTGCGTCGGCGACCGCGAGTGGGTGAGCGAGCATGTCGTCCCACCGGAGCTGGCCCTCCACGAGTCGATCGAGCCCGGCTTCTGCCTGTCGGTCGATCACCTCGCGTCGAGCGTCTTCGTACTGTTCTGTCACTGCCTGGCCTTCGGAACCATCGATGAGATCGTGCTTCTGGTGGCCCTTGAGATCGGATAACGTGTCCTTTGCCCAGTCTGGCAGCGGGAAGAGACCCGTCGTCGTCGATACGTACTCGGTCATGGGTACCGGTCGCTACGCTATACCGCTGTTTAATATTTTCCATCCAAGAAAATTAACGTGGGTAATTTCTCGGCCATCGATTGCGGCCACCTTCGTTCGAGCGACGTAACCCGTGTCGGTCCGATCCACGTACAGGCTCGAACGTGCTTCGGACCGTCCGACGCCGTGGCTGGATAACTGGGACGACGAACGATCACCGCTAAAATCCAGACCCCGACGGTCCATCGATGACTAACGTCTCACTCGACGGGCGGCTCACTGATAGAGTTCGAGGACCGAGAGCGTCTCGTACGGAAAGGATTCGTCACGGACGGCCGACGCACTGAACCCCGCGTCACCGGCTCGTTCGACGACCTCGTCCACGTCGGTCAGCGAACTCACGAGCAATACGACGACGCCGGATGCGGTCAGAACGCGGCCGACGGTTCGCAGAAAACGCTCGATGACGGACCGTCCGGTCGGCCCGCCGGAGAGAGCCCGTTCCATCCAGTCGTCTCGCTCTGCGTCCGGATCCGTCGGCAGGTATGGTGGGTTGAAGACGACGGCGTCGAACGACTGGTCGGCGAACGGGTCGGTCAGATCGGCCCTAACGACGTCGATTCCACGCTCGTGGGCCTGCTCGCAGGCGTGTGGATTCAGGTCGCTGGCGACCACGCGACAGTCGAGTGCCGTTTGCAACTGCTCGGCGACGTATCCGGAGCCCGTCCCGATTTCGAGGACGGCGTCGACGGGACGGTCGCCGAGGCGCTCGATCGCTACCTCGGCGAGGAGGTGTGAGTCTTCGGCCGGCTGGTAGACCTTGGTCTCGAGGCCCCGGCGGTCGGCGAGGTCCATCAGTCGTCCTCTCCGGTGGTATCCTCCGATATCCCGCGACTGTGCTCGTCCGTAGCACCCGTCTCGCGTGCGGAGCGTTCCGGCGCTCGATCGTCGTGGCTCGACTCGTCGTAGGCGAGCCCGATCTGGGCGACCTGTAAGCCACCGGACTCGTCCCGGCCAGAGAGTTCGCGCTGTGGGAACGGAATCTTGATCCCGTCGGCCTCGAAGGCCGTCGTGATCGCCTCGATCGCCGCCGTCCTGGCGCGGGCCGCACGCTGTCGGGTCGGATTCCCGATCCAGAATCGAACGCCGAGCAACACCGCCGAATCGTCGAACGACTTCGAGACCGTCGCGGGCTCCGGTGGTGTACGAATCTCGTCTACCTCCTTTACGGCGTTCGTCGCGACCGATCTCGCCCGGTCGACGTCGGCGTCGTAGTCGACGCCGACCTCCACTTCGAGCCGGAGTCGGCCGGAGCGAGAACGGTTCGTGATCGCCGCCGCACTCACCACGTCGTTCGGAATAATGACGTACTCGTCGTCGGCCGAGCGAATCCGCGTGTTGATCATCGAGATGTCCGTGACCACGCCCTCGTACTCGTCGTCGAGGACGACCCAGTCACCGATCTCGAACGGGCGGGAGAACATCAGAACGAACCCGGCGAGAAGCGATCCGAGCGTCTGTTGGGCGGCCATTCCCATGACGATGCCGAGGAAACCGGCACCGACGAAAATCGCCCCTAGGTCGTCGATCCAGATCCCGAGTACGGTGACGGTCGCCATCGTGTAGATGGTCACCTGGGACATCCGGTAGGTTACCTCTCGCTGGTGATCGGTCACCGAACTGGACGAGCCCAGGATGTCGTCGATGAGCCGTTTGACGAAGCGCGTGACGATGTAGGCCGTCACGGCGACGACGCCGGAGACGACCAGCAGCGCGACGGTCTCGCCGCCGAGATTGTACCGTCGCCAGAGGGTTCGAATCTCGCCCGTCTGGTCCCAGACGCCGAGAATGACGGCGATGGCGAGTACCGAACTGGACACAACCACGATCGCTCCCAGAATGTCCGCGTACAGCGGTCGTGCTCGGTCGCTCAACCAGCGCGATCCCACCCTGACTCCCTGGATCACACCGACGAGGATCCCGAGCGTACCGACGGTGATTGCGAGGCGTTGACTCGTCGAGTCGAACGCGGCGGCGAGCCAGTCCAGGGCGAGTATGGACGCCTGCATAACTACTGAGTCGATTGGGCTGGCCCCCTTAGAATCCGTCGGTCGGAGCCCGATGTCGAACGGCGTTGCCGGTCGTCACTCACTCGTCGGCTTTCCGAATTTCGCGGCGATCGTCGCCAGTTCGGCGAACGTCTCCGGTTCGACCGCATCCGGTCGCTTCGAGAGGATGCTCTCGTCGGTGTGGGTGACGACGGCGTCTGGATTGCCGATTCCGGAGATGTGTGCGGTGTTTCGAATCCCGTTTCGGATCGTCTTGCGCCGCTGGGTGAACAGTGCCTTGACGAACCGCAAGAAAAAGTCGACGTCGTCGACGTCGTAGTCCGGTTCGCGGGGTCGAGTTCGAACGATCGCGCTCTCGACGGCCGGCGGTGGGCTGAAGGCCTCCGGCGGAACGATCTCCACGATCTCCGGTGCCGCGTAGTGCTGGGTCGATACCGAGAGCCGACCATACTCGGGCGTTCCCGGTTCGGCGACCATCCGCTCCGCGAACTCGCGCTGGAACATGAGCACGAGCGGTCGCTGTCGCGGGAGGAGCCGAAACGCGATCTCGCTCGAGACACCGTAGGGCAAGTTCGAAATCGAAGCGTCGAACGCGGGCAGGTCGACCGTCAGTGCGTCCCCGTGTCGCACGTCGAGTCGGCCCGCATCGATCTCGTCGGCGAACTCCGTTCGGAGAAAGTCGACCAGGTCGGGGTCTCGCTCGATCGCGATTACTCGCTCGCCCACATGGAGCAGCCGATCGGTTAACCCGCCGGTCCCCGGACCGATCTCGAGCAGTTGCTCGCGGTCCGCATCGACGTCGTCGAGATACGTTGGCAATCGATCGAGCACGCGATCGTCGACGAGAAAGTGTTGATCTCGGTCCGGGTCTCCGCTCACGCCGGCGCGCGAAAGCAGTCCGTCGGGATCTCTCATCGACCCGTCGTTCGCACCCGGGACGGATAACCGCCCCGTTCGAATCCGCTACACTGCCGATTCGTCACTCGAGTGCCCGGAACGTGGCGATCCGATCGAACCGTCGAGCCCGACACGTTGGTCCGGTGTATTCACTCACGAGCCGTCCGATTCCGGCTTACCGACGAACGTTCGGTACTTCAGGTCGTCTTCGCGGAGTTCCTCGAGGATTCGTTCGACGAGGATGCCGGCCGGATCGTGCAGCCCCGAGACGCGTTCTTCGAGGTCCTCGAAGCTCTCGAACGGTTTGCGCTTGCGTTCGTCGAGGATCGTGTTTCTGAGTTTCTTGCCGATACCGGGCAGGAGATTCAGCTGGTGGAGCCTGAGGGTGATCGGCTGGGCCTCGTTGTAGAAGTCGACGAATCGCTCTTCGTCAGCTTCGACGAGGTCCTCGATTACGTACTCGAGTTCCGACCGCGCACCAGAGGAAAGGTCGTCGTATCCGATGGTCCTGGCGTGTTCGACGACCGTCCGCTCGGACGCCGGCTCGACGACGACCTCGGTTCCGATTGTCAATCGCTCGGACTCGTCGAAGGCGACCTCGAAGAGTTCGAAGTCATCGAGATCGAGGGCGTAACCGGCCGGCGAGCTGTCGTACTGGGGGCGACCGCCCGAGGACAGCCCGTGGGCCAGGTAATCCAGCACCACTGCACGGCGCTCTGTGGGCGCGTCACGCTCGGATTCACTCATCACCGTGTCGATACGACCACCGAACACTTAAAGAATCGGCAACACTTCGCTCGTCGTTGTCGCGGGATACGGGGTGTTTGGCGCCCGTCGATCAGGCGTACTGAGCGACGATATCGAGGATTTCGTCCAGCTCGTCGCCCGAGAGGGAGTATCGCTCCTGGGCGAAGACGGCCCGGAGCTCGTCGCGATCCTGTGGAAGGAGGTTTGCGACCTTGTACGCCGTCGGTTCGGTTATCTTCTCCAGGTCCGCTAGCTCCTCGACGAGGTCCAGTGACTCCTCGGGCGAGAGGACGGCGAATCGGTTAGTGTGGTCGATGGCCCGGGCGAGTTCGTATCGCAGCTCACGGTCCTCTTCGAGGGCCCGCTCGTCTTCGATGTCCGTGAGGAGTTCCTTGGTCTCCGCGACCGTCAGGTACTCCTCGTCGACGATTTCCTTGAAAATCGTCATTCGTCTTGGGCGCGGAGGTGGGCGGCCGTGACGATGAGCGTCTTCTCGGTGCCGCCGTCCGTGATCTGTACTTTGAAGGCGTTACCCTGGGTACCGACGACCTCGCCGGTGTGGCCGTCGAACCGCGGGTGAAAGCGACCGTCCGGGACGCTCGGGTCGATCTTGAGGTGTACCTTCTGACCGGGTTCGTAGTTCTGAATGGCCCGCTGAGGGGGCGACGTGCCCCGCGCTCTGGGATCGTTGCGGAGTTTATTTCGGGTTCCCTGTCGAGGTCCATTTGATTTCGGCATAGTCGTACGTCCCACTTACTCCGTGACAGTTATAAAAGACACGTTCCGCAGGCGTGCGTGGGCTGGCCTGGCGGCGTCGCTGGTACTCTCGAAGTGGGGTTTTCACCCCAGCAGGCCGCAGTATCGACGGTGTCACTCCGGACGGTCAGTCCTGCGGGCGGCTTCGACAGTATAACAGTGCCCGGTGCCATCGCCACGCACATGGACGACGAGTACCGGTTCGAGACCCGATCCATCCACGCTGGACAGGAACCCGACCCGGAGACGGGCGCATTGATGACGCCGATCCACGCGAACTCGACCTACGAGCAGGACGCCCCCGGCTCGCACCGCGGGTACGAGTACTCGCGGACTGGCAACCCGACGCGAACGGACCTCGAGGCCAACCTCGCCAGCCTGGAGAACGCCGAGTACGGCCGGTGTTTCTCGAGCGGGATGGGGTCGATCAACACCGTTCTCAATTGCCTCGAATCGGGCGACCACGTGGTTACCGGTAACGACGTCTACGGCGGCACGCACCGCATCTTCACGCAGGTCTACGAGGACTACGACGTCGAGTTCACGTTCGTCGACATGGCCGACCTGGACGCGATCGAGGCGGGCTTTCGGGACAACACGGAACTACTCTGGCTGGAGACGCCCACCAATCCGCTCATGTCGATCGTGGACATCGAGGGGGCGGCCGACATCGCCCACGAACACGACGCTATCTGCGCTATCGACAACACGTTTGCGACGCCGTACCTCCAGCGGCCCCTCGACCTCGGTGCTGACGTCGTCTCGCACTCGCTGACGAAGTACCTCGGTGGACACTCAGACGTCGTCGGTGGGGCGCTGTTGACCAACGACGAGGCGCTCGACGAACGCTTCGGCTTCTACCAGAATGCGGTCGGCGCGACGCCCGGACCGTTCGATAGTTTCCTCGTTCTTCGGGGGACGAAGACGCTCCCCGTCCGGATGGATCGCCACTGCGAGAACGCGATGACGATCGCTTCCTGGCTCGACGACCATTCGGCCGTCGAGACCGTCCACTATCCCGGTCTCGAGTCACATCCTGGTCACGACCTGGCGGCTCGCCAGATGGACGGTTTCGGCGGGATGCTCAGCTTCGAACTCGACGCGACCCTCGAGGAGGCGAGCGAGGTCGTCTCCGGCACGGAAGTATTCACCCTCGCCGAGAGTCTGGGCGGCGTCGAGAGTCTCATCGAACAACCGGCGCCGATGACGCACGCGGCCGTTCCCCGGGAAGAGCGCATCGCCGCCGGCCTGACCGACAGTCTGATCCGGGTCAGCGTCGGCATCGAGCACGTCGACGATCAAATCGCGGATCTCGAATGGGCGATCGAATCTGCGCTCGCCTGAGTGCGTTCGAAATCGACGCGGACACCGATCCGGCCGCGAATGTCAGTTCGTTCGGCCCCGGCCGACACCGCATTGTACTCGACCGACACCGAATTCGACCTCGACTGTCAACCACGTTCGATCGTGGCCGCCACCGCGATGCCTACCGTTGGACGTCGAGCGCGTTCGCCACGAGGCGTGACTCGGCGCGTCTGAGCAGATCGGACGCGGTCGAGATCGCACACTCCAGTTCGCCCGCGACGATCTCGATCCCTCCATCGCGTGGTACCTCGTAGTAGCCACACTCCCACGCGACGGCGACCGCCTCACGCTGTCGCGAGGAGAGATCACCGAGCGGGCTTCCTGCGTGATCGCCGACCCGGAGAATCTCGGTCCCAACGCCGTCGGGCAGCCCGTCGAGGAGGGCCTGTAAATCGTCGCTGGCACCGACGACGGTCATGCGCATTGTGCGATCCGGCCGGAATTCGAACGGCGGGACGACGACGATCGTTTCCTGGTGGAAGGCCTCGAACAGCGTCGTTCCGGACTCGCCCAGTGGCTGTCTCGTGTAGAGGAAGAATCCATCTTCGCTCTCCGTGATCTCGTACGTACCCGGGTGATCGGTCCCCTCGATCAACGCTTCGTATCGTTCCGAGTCGCCTTCCACGTACGAGATCGTCGTTTCCGCGTCGTCGCGCACGTTGCCACCGAGGATGTACTGACGATCCAGAGCCGGTGACGAACAGAGTCGTCGGTGGTCGGGTGCCATCGACTCCTCGTCGAACGTGACCGCGACGCGAAGTGACTTCATACGTCGTCTCTGGCCTCGCCTTATATAAATACGGGAAGTGTTTCGTGCCAACACCTTCCTCGTACCGTGACACCGTCTCCGTATGGACGCACGGAGTTGCGACGAGACGGAGTCGGATTCGGACGACCCGGACAATAGGGCCGACCCGACGGTCGACGAAATCCTCGCCGGGTATCGTGACGAGGGGGCGACGGTGATCCGCGCCCAATCGAGCGGATCGAACGTGGCGTCTGCGCCGCACTCGGATCGGGGCCGGCACCTGTACGACTGGTGGAGCAGCCGCGAGTGGCTGTACCCTGCAGTGATGCAACTGGCCGGGCCATTACGATCCGACACCTTCGACGCGCTCTCGCTCGAGTCCGGGGAGACGGTACTCGATCTCGGGTGTGGCCCCGGGACCAACTTCGAGCGACTGCGTGAGGCCGTCGGATCGGAGGGGTCGGTTATCGGGCTCGATTACAGTCCGGGAATGGTTCGTCGTGCGGCCGAACTCGTCGACGAGCGTGACTGGTCGAACGTCCACGTTATCCTTGCCGACGCCACCGAGACGTGCGGACCGGCAGAGACGATCGACGCAGTCGTGACGACGTTCGCGTTGCACACGATGCCCGGGGCTGGGGCCGTAATCGAGAACGTTCGCGAGGTCCTGCGACCGGGCGGCCGGTTCGTCGTTCTCGACTCGCGGCCGGTGACGGACGGGCCAGCACGGTTCGTCAACCCGCTGTACGAGCGAGTGATCGCGTGGGCCGTGAATCATCAGCGGGGACTCGACACGCAGAAGTTGCTGACCGAATCGTTCCCGGCGGTCCGGGTCGTCGAAACGTACGACGCTGGCGCCGGCTACCTGGGTGTCGCGACGAAGGACGCCGACCGGTAACCGGGCCGGCCGCGTCATTGTCGGGTGACACCGTGCGGTTCGTGCACAAGCTACCCCGATTTGTTGCCTGAATCCTTTCGTACCTGCCACCGAAGAATCGTCCAATGCCCGACGTCAACGTCCACGCTTTGACAATGCCCGTCGCCTTCGGGGAGCGTACGGTCTCGATCACACCAACGGCTGTGGAGACGGACCGCGGCCTGCTCTTGATCGACGTCGGTCCTCAGGGCGTCCTCGACGGACTGTCAAACGTACTTTCGGACGTCGGTCACGACGTCGACGACGTCCACCGGATCGTCCTCACCCACCACGACGCCGACCACGCGGGCGGCCTCGCGGAACTACGTGAGCGTACCGACGTGACAGTCAGCGCCCACCGGGACGAGGCGCCGTACGTCCGTGGAACCAGGCCACCGGAGAAGGGAAGCGGCGACCGGTATCCTCCCGCTGACGTCGACGATGAACTGGTGGACGGTGACGAGTTCGCCACCCGCGCCGGACCGCTACGCGTCGTCGAGACGCCCGGTCACACGGTCGGACACGTATCGCTGTTCCTGCCCGACGAGAGCCTGCTGATCGCCGGTGACGCGCTGGTCGCCGACGGCGACGAACCGCTCTCGGGACCGAAGTTGGCGTACACGCTGGATATGACGACCGCGACGGAGTCACTCGGCCGTCTCGCCGAACACGATATCGACCACACGATCTGTCACCACGGCGGGT
>SLIS01000179.1 GCA_007135505.1 Halovivax sp. | reverse complement strand
GCGTCGAGCCTGCCCGCCTAGAGGATCGGTAACTCGCCTTTGCAGTCGTTGCAGTACTCGAAGACGTGGCCCTCGAGCGCGGGCACGTCGATGCCGGGCGCGCGCTCTTTCATCCGCTCGATGGTCGACTCGCTGGCGATCGGCTCCCCACAGCGGCGACACTCGAAGAGGTCGGCCTCGTACACCGGCTGCCAGGCGTCGCCATCGGGACTCGAGAGCATCGAGACGTCGAGTCCCGGCTCCATCGTGATCGCACTCTCTGGACAGCCCGACTCACAGAGCTCGCAGTTGATACAGCGTTCGTGATTGAACTCGAGGAGCCCATCCTCGTTGCGGATGGCGTCGGTCGGACAGAGATTCGAGCACGTCGGCGTCAGGCCACACGCGTCACTGACCGACATCCGTCCGAAGCTCTCGAGCCCGCGGATCACCTCGCGGTCGGGCTCGAGGTGGTCGAGTAACGCCTGGACGCTCTCGAGTGCCCAGGCGTGGGTCGCATAGTCGGGGTGTGGGTCGTTGAGGCCGGCGACGACGCCCTCGCTCTCGTGTTCACCCGGCGACACGGGCGTCGGCTCGAGGTCGTCGACGAACGCCGACAGCGTCTCGCGGAAGCCGTCGGGGTCGTCGGGATCGGGCGCGAGGAAGGCCACGCGCTCGCCGAGACCGAGGTCGGCCGTCGCCCGATTCATCCGGTCGACGAACGTTCGTTTCGGGTCGGGGCCGGAGTGAAGACAGCTCGAGCCACAGCCGAGGATCGCGACGCCGTCGGCGCCGGCCGCGAGCGCGTGGAGGACGTGTGCCTCACCGACCGTGTCGGTACAGTCGACGCTGACCGGCAGGATCGGATGGTACGAGCTGTCGACCCGACCAGCGGCGGCGAGTCGCCCGTAGCGCTCGAGGGCTCGTTCGGCCCGTTCCGAGCAGACGAAGGCGACCACCTGTGGATCGATCGCGGGGCCAGAGCGACCGAACAGGCCGCCGGTCGGCTCCTCGTCGACCAGCGCCTCGACCTCGCGGGCGAGTCGCTCGTTGGGCCGGTCGGCGAGCTGGACAGCCCCAGTCGGACAGGAGCTCGTACAGGCCCCACAGTTCAGGCAGGCGTTCTCGTCGAAGACGACCGAGTCCTCGGTCGGCCGGACGACGGCGTCGTGTGGGCAGGCCTCGGAACAGATGGTACAACCCTGTGCGCCGGAGTCGCCGGCCGCACAAACGTCTTTCGTCAGCTCGAGCGGCGCGGGTTCGGGTCCGCCCTCGAGCAGGTCGGTGACGCCGGCGACGGTCGCGGCGTCGGTGCCCGTGTGGTAGCCGCGCTTCCCGCCGCGTGGCACCCCCGGGAGGGGCTCGTCCCGGGACTCGCCGGCTCGAGTCGGTCCGATCGACGCCCCCTCGGGAACGACCACCTGATCGACGGTGACCGTCCGCCGGACGCCGGCCAGGTCGATCGCATCGGTGGGACAGACGTCGACCCAGCGACCGTCGGCCGCATCGGGGGCGACGTCGACCGGGCGGCTCGTCACCGTGCCGTCGGGGCCCTCGTGGACACAGGCCTGACAGTCGATACAGTCGTCCGTGACCCGCGCCTCGAGCGTGAGTTCGTAGCGGCCGAACGAGCCCTCGAGGGAGACGACCCGACCGCGGACGAGGTCGACACTCTCGAGGTCGACGTCGGCGTCGGCGAACTCCTCGCCGTTTGCGATCAGCGTCACGTCCGCCGCCTCGGGGAGGCGAGCGGCGAACGCAGCGTCGCCGACGACGGCAACACGATTCCCGTCTTCGCGCGTGAGCGTCGATCGCTCGCGTTCCGTCGCGAGCGCCGCGCGACGGGCATCAAGGAGCCGACGGGTCTTCTCGGTCGCCGCCCGCTCGTCGTGGACCCAGCCTGCCGCTTCGCGCTGGTCGACGAAGTGGACCGACGTCTCTCCATCCTCGAGCGTTCGGAGTGTTTCCTGGGCGCTCGCGGCCGGGCAGGTGACGATCACGTCCTCGAGGTCGCGGTCGTCGACGAGGTCCGCTAAGTCGGCGAAGGTTTGCTCGCCACAGAGCTGGTCCCCACTGGCGACGACCTCGCCGCCGAGTCGCTCGCGCACTCCCTCGAGGTCGATCTCACAGGTGCCGGCACAGGAACAGACGAACGTACCGACGCGTTCGTTGCCGCTCATGGGTTCGGGTCCATCGTGTGGATCGCAGGTCGGGTCACTGGACGGTCACCCCCGCCTCCTCGAGTGCCTCGAGGTGGAGGTCGATTACGGCCTCGGTCAGGGCAAAGACGCCACGGTAGAACTTCGGGGCGTCTTTCTGGATGGCGGCCTCGTGGAACGCCGGCAGCCAGTCGCCGACGAACTGCTCGAGGAACGCTCGCTGGCGTCGCCTGTCACCGCGGTCACAGAGCTCCCCGAGGAACGCGAGTTCGTATCCCGCGTGATCGATGAGTTCGTCGTCGACGGCGAGTTCGTAGCCGGCGTCGAGGTAGAACGCCTCGAGTTCGGTCGAACTGGGGCCGTTGAGCGTGCCGTCGACGTACAGCGACTCGTACGGCGGGGGCGGCGACCGTGCCTCCGAGATGGCGAGGAACAGGCGTGTAAACGCCGGCCGAAGCTCCTCGAGATCGGTCGACGACGCGAGCACCGTCTCGACGGCGTCGGCGACGGAGGCCGGCAACGCCTCGTCGTCGGCGACGAGTCGACACCACTCACGGAGCGAGTCTACCGTCTCGGCTTCGGGTGGCTCGAGGTAGAGTACCCCGAGCGCACGATAGAGGTCGGCCAGTCCCGCCTCGAAGCGCTCCTCGAGGAGGTCGGCGTCGGTCGCGTCGGCCGCGTCACTTCGATCGAAGATCGTTCCGGTCATGGCATTACGAAGCCGAAGTGAATCGTGACCAGCGAGCCGATAGCCAGCAGTACGACGAAGCCGGCCATGAAGCCGACCCCAACGCCGGCAGTCCTGTTGTCCCGGGGTCCACCGAGGAACCAGCCGAGCAACACCAGGTACAGCGGCACGAAGGTCACTGCGGTATACAATAGAAAATACAGGACCATGGCATGGGAGAAGACCCTACGGACCCGAGTTGCGGCCAGGATGCCTCCCAGGACGGCCAGGAAAT
>SLIS01000201.1 GCA_007135505.1 Halovivax sp. | reverse complement strand
GGAAGATGTCGGGGACCTCGTCGATGACGAGATAGTCTTTCTCCTCGGGAGCGAGCCGGGTGTGGCCCCCGAACTGCGGGGCGACGTGGCGCTTTTTCAGCAGCTGGTACATCGCCTTGTGTGGCTCGTCGTAGCTCGCTTTCTCCTCGGGGAGTTCGGCGATCACCTCGTCGAGACTGACGCCGTGGTACATCAGCACGGAGACGCCCTCGAGCGTGACCATCGAGGGGTTGCTCACGATGCGAGCGTCGTGTGCGGACATGAGCTCCCGAAGGTCCTCGTCGAAGCCGGGTTGGGGTTCGGCCAGCCGGACCGCGTCGTGATTGCCAGGGATCATGACGATCTCGATGTTCCCGGGGACCTGCTTGAGATACTCGTTGAAGACCTCGTACTGCTCGTAGATGTCGACGACGTCGAGTTCTTCGTCCTGGTTGGGGTAGACGCCGACGCCCTCGACCATGTCGCCGGCGATCAGCAGGTACTCGACGTGCTGGGCCTCGGGGGTGTGAAGCCAGTCGGTGAACCGATTCCACGCGTCGTGCATGAACTCCTGGCTCCCGACGTGGACGTCGCTGATCAGCGCCGCCTGGACGTGTCGATCCGCCGTCGAGGGCTCGTGGGTCCGGGGAACGTCCGGGAAGAACATCGAATCGACGAACGCGATCCCCGAGTCACCCGAAAGGGTCCCCTCCATCGCCAGCACCTCATCGCACAGAAGCTCCTCAACGAGGTCGGCGTACTCCCGGTCTTTCATGACGAGCCACGGGAAGGTTCCGGTAGCATCCTCGAGTTCGACCAGCCAGTGGCCGCTCGCCGTCGATCGTACGTCGTTGACCAGCCCGACCATGGCGACCTCCTCGCCGCCGGGCATGTCCTGAATCGCGGTCGCCGGCCGGTGATTGACTCGCCCCCGGAGTTTGGCGCCGAGTCGCTCGAGACGGTCACGAAAGACGGCGACGAAATCCTCGTACTCGCCCGTTCCCGTACTCTCACCGGTCATGTCGTTGGCGATTTCGAGCGAGCGCAGGTCGGGATCGGTCGACCGGCCGGAGCCGGCGAACGACCCCTTCGTTTCAACTGGAGATCGATCCGCAGATCCGCCCGCTTCCTTCGGGGTGGCTCCAGTCGAAGTGGAGGGGGTCGACGAGCCGTCGGTCGTCCCCGCCGAACTCGTAGCGCCAGCGGCGTCGGAGTCGACGCCCGCCTGGCCACCACTCGGCTGGACCGAACCGGTCGTGAGGTCGTCACCGTTCGAAAGGGCCGCGTCGACGTGTTCGGTGCGAACGACCAGCGTGTTCTCCGGAAGGTCCTCGACGACTCGCTCGAGTGCCGCATCCGGATCGGCGACGGAGGCGAGCTTCGTGACGGCTTCGCGCTCGGCGTTGTAGCCACGACTCGCGAGTTCGCTGACGATCCGGGCGGTCACCTCGAGTGGCACACGACTCGCATTCGTGACCGGGGAAAAAAGCGTAGCGAATCCCGCTCTCACACTCACCTCGAGTTCAGACGGCAGATGGTCAAGAGCATTCCGTGAGGCAGGTCCGAGACTTGATTATCCCATTCGGTGAACTTGCCATCGATGGACGAGAGCGACGACGGTCGACGACGGGACGGGCCAGACGCTGACGCGTCGGCTGGCACCGACGATTCGGTGGCGGATACCAGCGAAACGACCCTCATCCTAAAAGACGTACTAACAGTCGTCGCCGTCGTAGTGGTCGTGGGAGCCAGCCTGTTCGTAATCAGCGGTGTCTGGCCGCCACTGGTCGCCGTCGAGAGCCCGAGCATGGAGCCGAACGTCGCGACGGGCGATCTGGTTTTCATCGTCGATACCGATCGGTTCGTCGACGAGGAGGCCATCGATGGAACCGGCGTCGTCCCCCTCGAGAACGGCGAACGCACCGACCACGAGTCGTTCGGCGAGGCCGGCGACGTCATCGTCTTCAAGCCCGACGGAAACGCCGACGAGACCCCGATCATCCATCGTACCCACTACTGGGTCGAAGAGGGGGACGACTGGGTCGACACGCAGGCGGACGAAGCGATCGTCGGTGACACGACGTGTGCTGACGTCTCGGCCTGTCCGGCACCCCACGATGGGTTCGTGACGAAAGGCGACGCCAACGACGGCTACGACCAGCTCGAGCGCCACGGCGCAGCGACCACCGTGGTTGCACCGGAGTGGGTTACCGCCAAAGCCTCGGTCCGTGTCCCCTGGCTCGGATACGTTCGTGTCGCGATCGAATCGCTCTTTTGAGCGGGGAATCGTGGAACCGCCGACTTTTTGATCGGTTGATCGTGGGGCCGCCGACTGGTGGACCGTCGACGATCGGCCGTCACCGCCGTGGCGTCCCACGGTCCGAGCAGAAGGTTGATTGCTGCCCCCGGCAAAAACCGGATCAATGAGCGGTCCCGACTCCGATGGCTACGAGGGAGGGGACAAACCCAATCGCGACGACGTGGCCACCAACTCGAGTTCGGTCACGATCGAAGACGACGGCGTCGTTCGCTGGTTCCTCCGAAGCGACGACGATACGATCGTTCTGGTTAGAGACGTCGTGAGCAGCGTCGCGATCGTCGCAGTGATCGGGTTGCTCCTGTTCGGAGTCAGCGGCATCTGGCCGCCGCTGGTCGCCGTCGAGAGCGGAAGCATGGAACCGAATATGGAACGTGGAGACCTCATCTTCGTCGTCGATACCGACCGGTTCGTCGGCGACGACCCCGTCGAAGGAACCGGCGTCGTCCCCCTCGAGAACGCTGAACAGACCGGGGGCGAGTCGTTCGGCGAATCCGGCGATGTGATCGTCTTCAGGCCGAACGGAGACGAACACCAGACGCCGGTCATCCATCGGGCCCACTACTGGGTCGAGGAAGGGGACAACTGGGTCGACGAGAAAGCCGACGAGGAAATCGTCGGCGACGCGACCTGTGACGACGTTCCGACCTGTCCGGCCTCCCACGACGGCTTCATCACGAAAGGCGACGCCAACAACGGTTACGACCAGTACCGCGGCGGTGCCCAAACCGACGTCGTCGAGCCAGACTGGGTGACCGGTAAAGCCCAGTACCGCATCCCATGGCTCGGCTACGTCAGGCTCTTCTTC
>SLIS01000129.1 GCA_007135505.1 Halovivax sp. | reverse complement strand
TGGCGGGCGACGTACGCGCCCACAGCGTCAAGCACTGCGTCAGGGTCGTCGGTCAGGACCGTCGGTGCGTAAACGGCGATGTCGCCGTCGAAGCCGGCGGCCCGCAGTGCCCTTACCTCGCGTTCGGTCCCGCTCGAGAGCAACTCGAACTGTGTGGCGCCGGTCGCCAGGGCGATGCGCTCGACGCTCTCCGTGCCGACCCAGGCGTCCGGGTCGGCTGTCACGCCCGCGCCGAGTCGAGGTGCCACGGCCCGACGGCGCTCCGCGTCCGCGAGGTACGCCGGGTGACCGGCGACGAGCACCCGTCCGACGGTCGCCGGGATCGTTTCGACCAGGGAATCGTCGCCGAGCGGGTCGAACCCGTCCGCCCGGACCGGCGTCGTCAATCGAACCGACGCCTGTTCGGCGAACCGTTCCAGGATCGCTCGATCCGGAAGCTGTTCTCGCCCCTCGTAGTCGATCGTGATCGTCCCGATGGGGAGTGCGTCGATGGCGGAGAGGTCGCTCTCGGTGGGCTTGATGGCGATTCCATCCAGCCCGGCGCGCGAAAGCGAACGCTCACCGGCGTCTACGTCCTGCTCGCTTAGCATCGACGATCACCACACGAGACGATGGCTTGGCTAGAATCGGTGCGGAACTCGATCCATCGTCTGTGAGACCATGTAGCCTATCTGAGGTCGCCACCGTACAAAAGTATGGCGCTATCGGTGTCTGTCAGCAATCCAGTGAGTAGGATTCAACTCGTGTCGGAAATCCGTGGGGTTCGCCCGGTGCGAGTGAGCGTGGGACCTGGGATTGCGGGGCCGTACTTTCGTCCCCTGAGCTGGCTGCCGTTCAATTTCGCTTCCGCGTAGCCGTCGCTCGCCCGACGTCTCACGACCGTTCCGATTCGGTCCGATCGACCGACGACTTCGTCTCGCTGTCGGTCAGGGAGGGCGCTCGAAACGGCGTCGCCAGTTCGAGTAGCTGAACGAGGATCCTGGCGGTCGCGCCCCAGACCGTGTATCCGTCGACGTGGAAGTAGTGGACGATCACCGTCTCGTGTGCTGGGTGACGTCGCCGCTCGAACTCGTAGTTGTCCGGGTCGAGAATGCGTTCGAGGGGAAGCACGGCGATCTCCGCGACCTCGTGATCGTTCGGTACGTACCGCCGGTCCGGAATCGTGGCGACGAACGGCGTCACGGCGTACTCGGTGATCGTGCTGATGTCGTCGAGGGTCCCAACCACGGCGAGTTCGTCGGCTTCGAGACCGATCTCCTCATCGGCCTCCCGCGCTGCCGTATCGAGCGGACTTTCGTCCTGTGGCTCGGCTCCCCCGCCGGGAAAACTCATCTGGCCCGGATGCTCGCCGAGATGATCGGCGCGTTTCGTGACCAGCAGCGCGTGCTCGACGTCTCGTTCGACGATCGGGACGACGACCGAGGCGTCGTGGGGCTGATCGTCGATTCGCTCGGACTCGTACGCGGCAACCGGTTCCAGGTCGAATCGGGCCATCGCTCACTCGAGCGTCGCTTCGAGGGCGGTCCGTTCGTCGGTCAGTTCGACCGGTGCCCAGGCCTCTACGTCGTAACTGACGTCGAGTAGCGTCCGGGCCCGTTGCTCGTCGTCCGCGGTGATCGCCTCGTCGACCGATGCACAGAATCGCTCGCACACCCGCTCACCGACGCGCTCGCGGTCGATCGACCGGTGGGGGACCTCGAGGATGTGGGGAAGATCCTCGGCGTGGGTCGGTGGATCGGGAAAGGCGGTCGGTCCAGCAACGTAGCCGGAGTCGTCGGCAACCGCACATTCGACGAGCGCGTACTGTTTCAGTGCCCGTTCGATCACTTCGTCGAATACCTCCGTCTCGATCGATTGCGCTCCCGTTCTGGCGGCCAGTTCCTCGTAAGCCCGGCGCAACTCCTCGTCGCGAAGGCCCCCGAAGATGTCGACGACGCCGGCCAGCTCGTCGACCGTCGGTTTCATAGCCGTCGCAATGTGCTGCGATGGTTAGACTCTTGCGCCCGACGACAAGCAACTCAACGGGTCGGTCGGGTTCCTTCGACGTCGGGTGTTGCGGCAACCCTGAGCGCCTCCGGATCGAGGTCGACCGTCTCCCAGGCGGGGAGCCGTCTGTCCTCGCCCGGGGTGTCGACCGCCCCGGCATATCGATCGACTTGATCGCGCTCGCCCGGGAGGTCGTAGGCCAGGTCGTTGAACGCCGCATCCGCCCGGTACTGCTCGAGAAGTGCGTCGCCGGCCGCCCGATAATCTCCGCGTAGTTCGTCGTACTCCGGCTCGACACCGTGGGTTTCGAGAACGTGAAAGAGCGTCTCGGCGACGTCCCGACTCATCCCTTCGAGGCCCGTTTTGCCGGTGACGTCTCGGTGATCGTGTTCGTGTCGACCGAGGTCGACCTGTGCCGTGCCGTCGAATCCGGCATGAGCAAAGGCGTCGCCGAGTGTTCCGATCTCGAGACCCCACGAGCGTGGTGCGCGAATCCGACGGGCGAGTCGCGCGGTCAGTGCGAACTCACCGGCGAGTGCGTAGCGGAACGCGCCGAAATACGAGATGATTTCGGCATCGTACCGTTGCTCGAGCGTCCGTAGCAGCGGACGATAGAACAGTCGGAAGAGACGACCGTAGAGCCTGTCGTTCTCGACGCGCGCGTAGTACGCCTTCGAGAACTCGTACCCCATAGAAAGCGGTGCGAGGAGGCGGGCGACGTGATCGCGCTGATAACTCGCCGCGTCCGCATCGTGGACGACGATCCGTGAGGCCGACGCCGCTGCCGGGCCGAGTGCCAGCCAGACGTCGTGACCCTTTCCGACTTCGCCGTCGAGTCCGGCCCGCTCGAGCAATCGCTCGACTCCGGGCGCGTTGCACCACAGGATCGTTAGCGAGAGGTCGAACGAGGAGAGCCAGGCCTCGAACCGGCCGATTCGATCGGCCGGTGCGCGCACGGGGACGATTACCTCGGCTGGATCGACCGCTTCCACGGTCGAGAGCACGCGCTCTGCGGCGTGACTCGCGAATTCGCGGTCGGTCATCGGGATGACGATGGCCGTCTCGGCGAGCGGTCGCTCGACCGACGGGGGCGCCCGACCGGTGAGGTCGTGGAGCGTCG
>SLIS01000121.1 GCA_007135505.1 Halovivax sp. | reverse complement strand
TCCGCGGCACGGAGGCCGCAGCCGTCTTCGACCTCCACGATCACGAGGTCACGATCCACTCGGCGAGTTCGATTGGGGTCGACCACTTCGTGGATACGACCCTTTCACCGGGAGAGAACGACGGTCACGTCGACGAACAGCGGGCGTTTTTCGACGCCATCGAAACTGGAACCCAAAGCGACGTCGGCGCGAGCGTCGACGAAGCGTTGACCGTCCAGCGGATCGTCGACGGGATCTACCGCTCGAGCGACCGCGGGAAACCGATCGATCTGGATTCGGACGACTCGAGCTGATTTCGGACGACTGCTGAGAGGGATCCCTGGAACTGTCTCGGAACGTCCAGGAGGTGCTACGAACGACGGCGCGACTGCTTTTGCCGGCCACGTAGCCGTAATCACCCCCGTTAAGTGAATCGACCGCACTATCTCGAGTATGAACGAGACGCGACAGGCCGTTCTCGAGACGCTCGCTGCCGGCCCCGTTTCCGGGCCGGCGCTGGCGGACGACCTCGAGATCTCTCGAGCGGCCGTCTGGAAGCACGTCGAATCGCTTCGCGACGCTGGCTTCGAGATCGAGAGCACTGGAACCGGCTACGTGCTCGACGCCGACGCGGTCGACGCTTACTCCGGTCCGGCGGTCGAATTCGGGCTCGAGGCTCCCTTTTCGGTCGAGTTCCACGAAACCATCGGCAGTACGAACGATCGTGCGCGCGAACTGGCCGCCGACGGAGCGTCGAACGTGGTCGTCGTCACGAACGAACAGACCGGCGGCCGGGGTCGTCTCGATCGGGCGTGGAACTCGCCGCCGGGCGGCGTCTGGATGAGCATCGTCTGTCGTCCCTCCGTTCCACCTGCTCGAGCCCCGCTGTACACGTTGGCCGGGGCCGTCGCCGTCGCTCGCACAGCGCGGGAGGCGGGCGTCGACGCGGCGATCAAGTGGCCGAACGACGTTATCGTTCCCGTCGGCGACGACGGTGAGTACCGCAAACTCGCCGGGATTTTGACGGAGATGGAAGGCGAGACCGACCGGATCGAGTGGCTCGTCATGGGAATCGGCGTCAACGCCAACCTCTCGAGTGAATCGCTGCCCGAGGGTGCGACCAGTATTCGAGCCGAAGCGGGTGATGTCGATCGTCGAATCCACGTGCAGCGAGTACTCGAGACGTTTCACGAGTATCGATCCGATCTCGAGTTAGTCGTCCCGGCCTGGCGGGATCTTGCGGCCACACCAGGCCAGCGCGTGCGCATCGAAGTTGCTGACACGACGGTCGTCGGGCGGGCGGTCGACGTCACCGACCACGGTGCGCTCCGCGTGGAAACCGACGACGGGGAACGGATCGTGACGGCAGGGGACTGCGAACACCTGCGACCGGTGTGATCGCGGTTCCGCCGGTCGTTGAAACTGACGGCCGACGATCGCCGCTCACTCGATGACGGGTATCGCAGTCGATGGGGTATCGCAGTCGGTGCTCGAGTGACCGATCGCTGTTCATCTCGGGTCGACGCGTTCGATTGTGTCACCACTCATCGAGCCGAATCCGCGACGCCCTCCACCACTCACTCGACGGTTGCCTGTGCGTTCTGGACGGAGTCGGCGTCGTCGTCGAGCGACTCGTCGACCCGAACGGTCAACACCGGGACGCCAGCTCGTCTGACCACCCGTTCGGTGACGCTGCCCAGGAGGAGTCGATCGATACCCCCGCGACCGTGGGTGCCCATGACCACGAGGTCGCAGTTCTCCGGTTGGGCCTGGGAGACGATAACCCGGCTTGGCGACCCTTCGAGCACCTTCGTTTCGACGGTAACGTCATCGGGTGCGAGTTCGACCACCCGGTCGACCGCTGCCTGCCCTTCCTCACGTAGCGCGTCACTGATCCCGTCCCAGGCCGTTTCCATCGGCAACCCACCATAGTTTGCCGCGTTGACGACGTAGATCGCCCGGATCGTGGCGTCGTGTAGCACTGCGAGGTCGATTGCGTACTCGACCGCGCGCTCGCCCTCCACCGAACCGTCGGTGGGAACGAGGATACAGTCGTACATGCGTTATCATTGTGCATACTCTCCCCAGGGGTAATAACGTTGTCGTGGAACCGACGGAACGCAGTTCGCCGTCGACAGCCGAATCGCCCTGTCGGTGGATTGATTTGCCGTCCGACCCTCGCCGCCGGTATGGAAACGAGACGGGTACTGCAGGTCGACGCGTTCACCGACGAACCACTGACCG
The DNA here is from genome assembly GCA_007135505.1 of Halovivax sp. The sequence continues at coordinate 899 of SLIS01000121.1, read as the reverse complement.
GAAACGCCGCCGGCGTCGTTCCCGACGGGACAGGACTGTCAGCAGAGCAGATGCAGGCCATCGCCCGCGAGGTCGCCGTCAGCGAAACCGCGTTTCTCACACCCAGCGAGTCAACCGGGGCCGGCCGACGGATCCGGTACTTCACGCCGACCCAGGAAGTCGATCTCTGTGGCCACGCGACGATCGCTTCCTTCGGGTACCTCCACGACGAAGGCGTCGTCGAAACCGGCACCTCTCAACTCGAGACGAACGTCGGCGTCCTCGAGATCGAGGTCGAATCGGATGGCACCGTCTGGATGACCCAGGACGTACCGACGATTCGGGAGGTCGACCTGGGTTACGACGAGGTTGCGGACGCGCTGGGCGTCGATCGGGCCGCACTCGAGGGCGCATCCGCTGACCTCCCGTTGGCGGTTTCCTCGACCGGTCTGCCCTTCCTCGTCGTCCCGATCACCTACCTCTCGGACGTCGGTTCCGCCGAACCGGACATGACCGCCGTCGAGGCCCTGACGGACGAACTCGACGCAACCGGCATCTATCTGTTTACGTTCGACGCCCTCGAGGCCGATTCGACGCTCCACGGCCGAATGTTCGCCCCCGGCGCAGGGGTTCCCGAAGACCCCGTCACCGGCACGGCGAGTGGCGCGGTCGGTGCCTACCTCGATCGATTTGGCGCGTTCGATCCACTCCCGGACGAACTCAGACTCGAGCAGGGGCACTACGTCGACCGGCCGGGATCTGTTCGTGTCCGGGTTCGCGACTCGGTCGTACAGGTCGGTGGTCGTACCGTGACGGCACTCGACGGATCGATCGTCGTCCCCGACGCTGCGGACGACGACATTCTCGAGGCGTAAAATTGACGCCAGGTGTCGACTACTCGTCGAGCGGATCGGATCGTT
>SLIS01000378.1 GCA_007135505.1 Halovivax sp. | reverse complement strand
GCCGGGCTCGACGTCGCCGTGGGGAAGGAGCGCGACCCCCAGCTCGTCGGCGATCAGGACCAGGAGTTCGTTCGCGTCGTTCGTGACGCCGACGACGGCGCGACCCTCGAGGTCGCTGGCCCTGTGGTCGCGGTCCGCGTGAGTCACGGTTTCACTGGTGGCGCAGACGCCATCCCGCTCCGCGATCGCGTCGGGATCGGTCAGGTGGTCGGTCGGGTCGGCGAGCCGGTCGATCGGGGCGGTAGCGGGTTCGGATCGACTGGATTCGGATGGGTTGGGTTCGTGCATTCGTAACGAGATAGGCTGGGAATTCGCCGCAGCTGTCGCCGTGCGGGAGCGATGCGACCAACCGAGTACGACGTCTTCGTGGCCGCTACTCGGGGAAAATCGGTAGTTGGGACTACCGGATAAAAGTTTCGGTGAAATAGAATTTACTTCCTACTTACAAATTCGTGGCCTCGGCTGATAAGCGTTTTGTCGAAGTGTTGCGATAAATTGGTCAGTAACCCGGCAGGTGTGGGCGCTCGAGCCAGCAGGCGCCCCGTTCGGATCAGGGGCTAGGCTGGCGCGACACGGGTGAGCCATCGGGACGACGAAATTCGAGACGAAGAAACTCCGAGCACGAAACTCCGGGCGACGGAACGTCATCACAGCCGAACCGCGAAAAGGGGTGGGTCGTTCGGCAGGTTCGGCTACTCCAGCAACAGGAGTTCCGGGTCCTCGAGGTACTTCATGACCTCGTTGGTGAAACGAGCGCCGACGGCGCCGTCGATCAGGCGGTGATCGAACGACAGCGACAGCGTCATCACCGAGCGCGGTTCGATCGACTCCTCGCCCGCCTCGTCCGTGACGACGCGTGGCTTGCGCTTGATCTCGCCGACAGCGAGGATGCCCGACTCGGGGTAGTTGAGGATCGGCGTGGCGTACTCGCCGCCGATGCCGCCGATGTTCGTGATCGTGAACGTCGATCCACGGAGTTCGTCCGGCGAGATCGAGCGCTCGCGGGCCTTCGTGACGAGTTCGTTCATCTCTGAGGATAGCTGCAGCATCCCCTTTCGGTCGGCGTCCTCGACGACGGGTACCATCAGGCCGACGTCGGTGGCCGTCGCGACGCCGATGTTGTGATAGTTGCGGTAGACGACCTCCTCGGCCTCCTCGTCGATCACCGCGTTCATCTCCGGGAACTCCTCCAGGGCGGCGACCACTGCCTTCATGATGAACGGCATGAAGGTGAGCCGGATGTCCTTCTCCTCGGCGATCGGCTTCAGGCGCTCGCGGGTCTCGACGAGCTTCGTGACGTCGACCTCGTCGTGGTGGGTGACGTGCGGGGCCGAGAACTTCGACTCGACCATCGCGTCCGCGATCGTCTTTCGCACGCCCCGGAAGTCCTCGCGACGCTCCCGGGGACCGGTCTCGCCGGCAGCGACGGCCGCTGCGTCGGCTTCCTGTGCCTGTCGTTGGGCCTCGGCGTACTCCATCACCGCCTCGGGCGTGACGAACGCCTCGCCGTCTCGCTCCTCGTCGGTCGGGACGGCGTCCAGATCGACGCCTTCCTCCTCGGCGAGTTTACGGGTCGCGGGCGCGGCGAGCGTCCGATCGCGATCGGCCGATTCCACCTGCGCGGCGGCTTCGCCGCGCGCCGCGGCCGACTGGGTCGCCTCCGCGGCGGTCTCGCTCCCGGCGGCCGCGACGTCCGCCCGCTCGGACGGTTCGTCCGTCGCCGGTTCGGGTTCGGCGGCCTCGCCGCCCTCGGCCGCCGCACGGACGTCGCCCTCCGTGAGACGCCCGCTCGGACCGCTTCCCTCGACCGTCGCGAGGTCGACGCCGAGTTCGCGAGCCAGCGTTCGGACCGACGGTGGGGCGAAGACCCGACCCGACGGCGTCTCGACCTCGCCGGTCTCGTCGGCACCGGTGGCGCCGGGATCGCCGGCGGGTTCGGTGTCGGACGGCGCCCCCGTACCGGCTGCCTCCTCGCCTTCGCTCGCGGTTTCACCGCTCGCACCTTCGGAGGCGCTAGGCGCCTCGCCCTCCACGTCGTACGTGATGAAGAGGTCGCCGACGGGGACGACGTCGCCTTCCTCCCAGTGGAGTTCCTTGACGGTCCCATCGGTGGGCGAGGGCACCTCGACGAGCGCCTTGTCGGTCTCGACCTCCGCGACCGGTTTGTCCTCGGTCACGGCGTCGCCGGGTTCGACGAGCCAGGAGACCAGTTCGCCCTCGGCGACACCCTCGCCGACGTCCGGCAGCGTGAATTCGAGCGACATCGTCAGAACTCCACCGCGTTACGGATGCCGTCGACGATTCGCTCCGCCTCGGGCAGGTAGTAGTCCTCGAGCGCGTACAGGGGGAACGGCGTGTCGAAGCCGGTGATGCGCTCGACCGGTGCCTCCTGGTAGAGCAGGGCCTCCTCCTGGAGCGTGGCCGTGATCTCGCCCGCCAGACCGCCGGTCTTCGGTGCCTCGTGGACGACTGCAGCCCGGCCAGTCTTCTTGAAGGACTCGACGATCGTCTCCTCGTCGAGCGGCGAGAGCGTCCGCAGGTCGACGACCTCGACGTCGACCTCGCCCTCGAGGGTCTCCGCGGCCTCGAGGGTCGGACGGGTCATCGCTCCCCAGGTGAACACGGAGATGTCGGACCCCTCGCGGCGGACGGCGGCCTCGCCGAGTGGGATCTCGTAGGACTCGGTCGGGACGTCCTCGCGGAACGCCCGGTAGATGAGTTTCGGCTCGAGGAAGATAACCGGGTCCTGGCTGCGGATCGCGCTCGTGAGCAGCCCCTTCGTGTCGTACGGCGTCGACGGGACGACGACCTTCAGCCCGGGCTGGTGGGCGAAAAAGGCCTCCGAGGACTCGGAGTGATGCTCCGGGGCGCGGATGCCGCCACCGTAGGGCGCTCGGATGACGAGCGGACACTCGAACCGGCCGCGAGAACGGGTTCGGAGGCGCGCGGCGTGCGAGACGATCTGGTCGAATCCGGGGTAAATAAAGCCGAGGAACTGCATCTCGGCGACCGGACGCATTCCGTAGGCGGCCATGCCGATGGCCGTGCCGGCGATACCCGACTCGGCCAGCGGCGTGTCGATGACGCGATCCTCGCCGAACTCCTCGATGAGCCCGTCGGTCGCGCG
>SLIS01000168.1 GCA_007135505.1 Halovivax sp. | reverse complement strand
GTGGATCGTCGTAGGACTGGTGGGGATTCGATTGGGGATACCGCCACTTCGAAAACTGGAAACCGTTGGACGCGTCTCGCTGGTTCGGACTCGTCGTTTACGGCGACAAACGCTGGCGATCCCGCGGGAAGAGAACGGCCTCTCGGATGTTCGCCAGATCCAGCAGCGTCATGACGAGTCGTTCGCCACCGAGGCCGAAGCCGGCGTGTGGCGGCATTCCGTAGCGGAACATCTTGGTGTAGTACTCGAACTGGTCGGGATCGAGGCCCTGCTGTTCGAAGCCGGCGACGAGTTGGTCGTAGCGGTGCTCGCGCTGCCCGCCGGAGACGAGTTCCATGCGCGGGTGCATGAGGTCGAATCCGGTCGACAGCTGCGCGTCATCGTCGTGGTCCTTGATGTAGAAGGGCTTGATCTCGCTCGGCCAGTCGGTGATGAAGTAGTGGCCGCCGATGTCGTCACCGAGTGCCTTCTCGCCTTCGGTGGGAAGGTCGTCCCCCCAGACGAGTTGGTCGTCGAGCTCGCCCGTCGCGTTGATGCGCTCGATCGCCTCCTCGTAGGAGAGTCGAGGGAAGTCGCCGTCCGGTACCTCGAAATCCTCGGCGAGTCCGAGGGTCTCGAGCTCCTCGCTGCAGTCGGTGGCGACGGCCTCGTAGGCCGCGACGACGACTGCCTCGGCGACGTCCATGGCGTCGTGGTGGTCGCAGAACGCGCCCTCGAAGTCGATGGAGGTGGCCTCGTTCAGGTGCCGTGGCGTGTTGTGCTCTTCGGCGCGGAAGATCGGGCCGATCTCGAAGACGCGCTCGACGTTCGAACCGGCGATTAGCTGCTTGAACAGCTGGGGTGACTGGTTCATGAACGCCTCCTGCCCGAAGTACGTGATCGGGAACAGTTCCGTTCCCCCTTCGGTGCCGGTCGCGACGATCTTCGGCGTCGTAATCTCCGTACAGCGGAGTTCGCGGAACCGGTTGCGGGCGGCCTCGAGGATTCGCGCTCGAATCGCAAAGACCGCCTGAACCTCGTCCTTGCGCAGATCCAGCGTTCGGTTGTCCAGTCGCGTCGAGAGTTCGGCGTCGACCTTACCCGAAGGGTCGAGCGGGAGTTCCGGGTCGGCTTCGGCAATCACGTCGAGCGACTCGGGTACGATCTCGACGCCCGTCGGGGCGCGCGGCTCCTCGTCGACGGCTCCGGTTACGGAGACGACGCTCTCTCGGGCCACGCCGAGACCCGTCTCGACGAGCGCTTCGTCCATCTCGTCCTTCTCGAACTTTATCTGAATGCGGCCGGTCGTGTCCCGGAGAATGAGGAAGGCGATCCCGCCGAGGTCCCGGATCTCGTGGACCCAGCCGGCGACGGTGACCGTCTCGCCGGGTTCGGCAGCTTCCGTGTAGGTTCGATCCTGCATACCCCACGGTTACGCCAGGCGCGACTTAAACGCCGTTATTTTCGGCGATGAATCTGTAGCTGGGTGTCACTCGGTCCGGTGGAGTCGGTTGGAACGGTCCAGCCCTAGCGAATCGACGACTAGTCACCGACGGTGGCGCCGGTGAGTCTGACGAGTCCGAGATAGGCCGTGTGTTCGGACGTTGGCCCGCGTGCCCGGAGTCGGTCGTGGGCGGTCGTGATTCGCCGGTCGAGTTTGCCGGTCAGGTCCTCGTCGTACCGGAGTCGCGTCGCCGGCGGCGTAGAAACCCGGACGATGGCGCCGAACAGACCGTTGACCGCGGGTCCATACCACCGCTCGCTTCGCGCGGCGTTCGCCAGGACGACTCGCCCCCCCGCGCGGACGAGGTCGCACCAGTCGTCGACGGCGGCGCCGGGATCGGCTAGCATCCCGACGACGAACGTCCCCACGACGGCATCGATTTCGACGTCGTTCCCCAGCGGTGGCGTCGTCGCGTCGCCGTGCACCAGGTGAACGTTGTCCGCGTGGCGCATTCGACGGCGGCCCTGGTCCAGGACGCGTCGGGTAAAGTCGATACCGACGACCCTTCCGTCCGCTCCGACCGCTTCTCGAAGGTAGGAAAGGTTCGCGCCCGTTCCGCAACCGAACTCGACGACGGTATCTCCCTCGTCGAGTTGGCACGAGTCCACGACGCGCCGGCGGAACCGTCGGATACCGGGGGTCCGACTCGCGATCAAGTCGTACAGTCGTGCCCACTTGCCGTAGAACGCCTGGGCATCGTTCGTGGACGATCGCGTCGGTGGTGAATCGAGCATCGGCAATCAGTGTAGTATCCGTTGGATCGTCTCGATCAGGCTCCGCGAAACGACGCGGCGAGCGAACGGAGCGAATCAGCGACGGACTCGGAATCCGGACCGAGGACGTACGTGATCGGCTCGATGCCGTCGCCGCCGGTCTGGTAGAGGACCGTCGCGCTCGGCTTGGCTTCGATCGCCCGGCCCGCATTGGCTTGGATGTCGCCTCTCTCGTCGAACTCGACGAGCTCGTGGCCGGCGTCGGCGAGCGCCGAGAGCAACGCCGGATCGTATCGGATGTTCGCTGCGGCCGTGGCGTCACTTCCGTGGGCTCGGGCGGCGAGGAGGATCGAGGCGACGTGTTCCGAAACGCCGAACTCGGGTTCGGCGGGAATGGTGGCCCGTCCCTTCACGTCCACGATCCGTCCGGGGACGCCGGCGACGTCGTCGATCGTCGTCGCATTGGGCGTACAGGCGACGAGGTTCGAGCCGACGGCCGGAATCAACGCGGCGAACCCGCTCGTGTTCTCGATGATGCGCAACCCGCGGCGAAGGGACGATCGAACCCGTTCCGCTGTCCGGAGCTCGCTGTCGGGATCGTGGACGCGAAACGACGGGTAGTCGGCCAGTCCGGGCTCGGCTGTCTCGTGCAGCCGTGCGAGGAGGTCGCCGCCAGCTTCGAGTTCCCTGACGAGGACTTCCAGTTCGATCAGCGCCTGGACGCTCGTCACCTCACCCGCTGCCAGTCCGTCTGCCAGTTCGTCGATCAGTTCGATCACGCGTTCGTCGCTCGCCACCTCGTCGTTGATCGTCACCTCGCCGTGAGCGTACTTCGAGACGGCGCTCTGACTGATTCCGAGGACGGTCGCCACTTCTCGCTGCGTGAGTCCGCGCTCGCGGAGTTCGGTTGCGAGCAACGAACGGACCGTCG
>SLIS01000399.1 GCA_007135505.1 Halovivax sp. | reverse complement strand
TCGAGCAGTTCCTCGAGCGCTCGCGTCGCCTTGATTGCGACTGCCGAGGAGCTGTGGGTCTGCATCCGTCGAATCTCCTCGGCCGTTTCGTCGATCATGTCTGAGGCGTCGTCCGTTCGGGCAAAAGCCTTTCCGGGTAGTTCCAGTCCCCGCGGTGTCTCGAATTGGAGCCGACCACCGACGTTCGGCCCTGCCCAACGCGCCTCGCCCACCTCCACCCCGTTTCGGATCCATCTAACACAACGCTTTTCGAGCCCGATACCCGCAGGTGCAGTATGGACGAGGATGTGGTACGCGACAGACTCAGCGAGGTCGAGGATCCGGCACTGGGTTCCGACATCGTCTCACTCGGCCTCGTGAACGACGTCTCCGTCGACGACGGGACCATCCGCGTCGACCTCGCACTCGGCGCACCGTACTCACCGGCCGAAACCGACCTCGCCGGGGAGGTCCAAGCCGCACTCGCCACCGACGACTACGAGGTGGACCTCTCGGCCAGCGTTCCCGGTCGAGACGACACGCCAGCGAACGAAACCGTGCTGGCGAACGTCAAGAACGTCATCGCCGTCGCCTCCGGGAAAGGTGGTGTCGGCAAGTCGACCGTCGCGGTCAACCTCGCAGCGGGGCTCTCAGAGCTCGGTGCCCGGGTCGGGCTCTTCGACGCCGACATCTACGGTCCGAACGTGCCGCGAATGGTCGACGCGGACGAGCCGCCGATGGCCACTGAGGACGAGACGCTCGTCCCCCCCGAGAAGTACGGCGTCAAGCTGATGAGCATGGCCTTCCTCCTGGGCGAAGACGACCCGGTCATCTGGCGCGGACCGATGGTTCACAAGGTCATCACGCAGCTGACGGAGGACGTCGAGTGGGGACAGCTGGACTACCTCGTCGTCGACCTCCCACCGGGGACCGGGGACACCCAGTTGACGATGCTCCAGACGATGCCGGTCACGGGTGCAGTCATCGTCACGACCCCACAGGACGTCGCGCTGGACGACGCGCGAAAAGGCCTCGAGATGTTCGCCAAGCACGAAACGATCGTCCTCGGCATCCTGGAGAACATGGCCACGTTCGCCTGTCCGGACTGTGGCGGCGAGCACGACATCTTCGGTGCCGGCGGCGGGGAGGAGTTCGCCGACGTTCACGACCTACCGTTTCTCGGTTCGATCCCACTCGACCCGTCCGTCCGCGAAGGCGGGGACTCCGGTGAACCAACCGTCCTCGAAGACGGCGAAATCGCCACCGCGTTCGGCGACGCGACCGCCAAGATTGCGGACAATGTCGGCGTCGTCCACCGACGGGCCGTCGCAGATTCCGTCGAGACGCGATCCCCGAAAGCACACGACGACTGACCAACACTGTGGAGCCACGCTACGATGACCGACGACGAATTCGATCCGAATCCCGATCGAGTACGGCTGCTACGCGAGGTCGCAAACGACATTCGCGGTGACTCGAGCGAACGCAAGCAACTCGCAAACATCCTCTATCGGACGAGCGACATCTACGATCCGGACGAAGAGACGACGCCCGAAGACGTCGTTCGCAACGTCAAGTTCATCCTCGAAGTAATCGAACGTGGCGGGCTCGAGCGATAAGTCCCCGGAGGAATACGGCCCGTCCGTTCGAGTCATTGCGCCAGCCCCGAGATCCTTTTTTGTGCGCGTGACCGATACCCGTTCGATGGACCAGCAGACCCGATCGAATCCGTTCGGGATGGACGAGGACTGTCGGAACTGTCCCGCGCTCTGTGAGACTCGTCGGACCGTCGTCCACGGATATGGAGACGTCGAGGCGGACTTTCTCGTCGTCGGGGAGAACCCGACCGACCGAGCCGACGAAACCGGGGTTCCCTACGCCGGCGACGGCGAGTTTTCGCCACTCGCCCGCATGCTCACGCGACTCGGACTCTGCGATCTCACCAGCGATCCCGCCCGGCCCCGGCTGGTCAACGTCTATCTCACAGGGCTGACGCGCTGTCGACATCCGGACCGCGCACCCACATCCGACGAGATCGACGCGTGTGAACCGTACCTCGATGCGGAGATCCGCATGATCAACCCCGAGCTCCTGATACCCGTCGGACAGCGGGCGTTGACGCGACTGGGTTCCTGGTACACGACGCGATCACCGGCGGAGCTACGGATCGACGAGACCCACGCCTCTACCATTCGAGGCCGCGGATTCGAACTCGTCCCGATGCTGGAGCCGACGGGGACGAGCGACGACGAGCGAGACGAGTGGGTCCAGTCGTTCGCCTCGATTATGGCATCGGACTATCGCCAGACGAAGGGCCGGCGTGAACGGTGAGTCGCTCGCAGTGGGCCGAGCGACGGGCCGACACCGGAATTTACCAGTACGGCGTTCGGATCCAGCCGCCACCACGGACGCCGAGCGCCGAGAGGAGGGCGACGACGATCGCGGCCAGGACGAGCGAGCCCACGACCGGTGCTGCCAGCTCGCCGGCGGCGCCTTCGAACGCGTATTCGGTCAGGAGTGTGTACACGCCCAGCGCGACGAAACCGACGACCGCGAGGACGCCGAGTCCGCCGGTGAGTTCACGTGCGTTCATGCCCAAACATGGGAGCCGACCGTTCTTAATTCGCGGGGGCAGCGTATCGCCGCTGGATGGCCTGCTCGAACCGCGATCGTACGGGCGAAAAGCGTCGCCCTCAAGGTCGTCCTCCATCCAGTAGTCGGTATGATCGTCGTCGTGCCCGTCGAGCCCACCGAATCGTCCCGACACCTCCCGGAACTCGTCGCCGGGAGCGTCGTTTCCCGCGGTGAGGCGACCGAACTGTACGCGGCTGCAGTCACCGACGTCGTCCGAGCCGTCGAGTCGAGCGGCGGGTCGTTGCTGGTGAACTACCGCGACGGGTCGGCGAACACGTCCGACGGCGACGAGAACCCGGAGACTGCCAGTCGGGAACTCGTCACCGAGGGCCTATCGGAACCGGACGCGCCACGTTTCGAACGCCAGGTCGGTTCGAACACCGCCGCTCGCATCGGCAACACCGTCACGCACCTGCTCGAGCGAGAGGACGCCCGGAGCGTGAGCGTCCTGGAACCCACGGCCCCGCTCATTCGTCGCACGGAGATCGACGGCGTGGCGATGGCCACTCGTCGCAACGACGTCGTCCTCGGAGCGAACGGAGCCGGTGGCGTCTACCTGTCGGCGTTCGCGACGACGATCGACTTCGCCGGCGCCTACGACGCACCAGCTCTCGCGACGCTCGCCGAGCGTGCGGGTGCGGCCGAACTGGCGATCGGGTTCGCTCCCGCCGTCCCGACGATCGACACCGAGGCTGGCCTGGCCACGACCATCGCGACGATCGACGCCAGAGCCGCTGCCGGCAAACCCGTCCCCGAGGCGACCGCCCGGACGATCGACGATCTCGGTCTCTTCACCCCCGACGGCCGCTCCCTCGTTCGATCCTGACACGGACCGACAACGCTTTTTGCGAGGGACGGGAAGTTCCACCCGTGGTGGGGTGGCAGAGCGGACCAACGCGCCTGCCTTGAGAGCAGGTGGCCGGAAGGCCTCATGGGTTCAAATCCCATCCCCACCGTTACTGCCGAACGATCAGTGAGCGCCAGCTGAGCGAGGGGAGATGCGAATTGCAGGAGCCGCCCGATCGCGAACGATGATCGAGACGTCCTCAGGTCGATCAAAAGTCACACAACCGTAACCCACCGACGAGACGACGCACACGAGGAGTCAGTGCGTACTAATCGAGAGCAGGCTGGCGAAGCAGACCCGCGATCGAAGCCGATCGAAACGGAGCGGCCAGCGTCGAGTCGTCCAAGTACCACCGTTCTTCGACGCGCTGAAGCGACCGTTCGGCCTAGCGATGGTCCGACGCAGCCGGGTGTGCCGCGGAGGGAATCTCCTTGCCCGAGACGAGGTCGTCGTAGTGTTCGTCACAGAACGCCATCGGATTCGCGTCGCGATCGTAGTCGACGCGGGATTCGACCGTCCCGTCACTGACGGTCGTTTCGGGGAGCCACCGGGGGAAGGCAAACAGCGCGTCGCGTTCGCAACCGGGACAGCCACAGGTGCCGTCGGTCGAACCGCGTTCGAAGACACCCGTATCTGACAGGGCGTCGAGTTCGCAGTTTCGACAGAGCGCACCAACTTCGGTGTTGGTGACGAGATCGAGAACGGCACGGTTGAAGCCTGGTTCGCGGTTACAACGGACACATCGTCTGCCGAGTTCCGGTGGCATGCGTAGTACTCAACTCGATGCACGATACTCAGGTCGGTATAGTAAAACTATCGACGAGAACCTATCGAGAACAAAACCGAGCAGCCAGTACAGCCGTAGAAGAGAGGAGGACCGGGTCGAATGCCCATTGACCGAGTATCAGGATCGAGCCAGTTCGAGCGAGCGTGCTCGCTCGAGGAGTTCGCCGTCGTACCGATCCGTCGTCTGCTCGGGGTGGCGCTCGTCGATCGCTCGGACGGTTCGGACCGTGTTGCGGAAGTTCTTGAGCGTCGCTTCGTCGATCATCTGTCCGTCGATGGCGACGGCACCGGTCCCCTCGGCGATCGCGTCGGCCGCACGCTCGATCCGTCGTATCGCGCGTTCCAGTTCCGACGGAGTTGGCATGTGAACGTGATTGGCCTGGATAGTCTGCTTTGGGTGGAGTGACCACGAGCCGTCGAGGCCGATGTGAGCCTCGCGTTCTACCTGGGACGCGTACGCGTCGCCGTTGTACGTCCGTACGCCGGCACGAGTAGTGTACAGTTCGTCGAACGGACCACCGATCGCGAGGAGGCCGGTCGCACTCGTCTCGTACGAAAGTGCTTCGAGCAAGCCGTTCCACTGTGGCCGCCCGTCACCGAGGTCGCGGCCCCCGAGTTCCGCCGTGTAATCGACCGGCCCGAAGACGATGGCATGGAGTCTGGATGCGCCACCCAGCTGTGCGATCTCACGGAGTTCGGACCGGGCGCGGGCCGATTCGAGAATGACGGAGAGGCCGATCGATTCCTCCTCGATTCCGTAGGTCGATTCGAGGTCGGAGAGCGTTTCGTCAACCCGCTCGAGGTCGTCAATACCGCCGAGTTTCGGCACGACGACGCCGTCGATCGCTGAGTCAGTTTCTCGGACGAGCGCGTCGATCTGCCCACGACCGCGCTCACGGGCCGACGGGTCCGCGTAGCTCCATTCCACGCGCGGCCAGCACTCGCCGGAAATCGAGTGGGCACTCAGCAATTCGATCGTGTTTTCGAGGCCCTCGGCTTTCTTGCCGGGTGCCGTCCCGTCTTCGAGGTCCGGAACGAGCCAGTCGGGTGCCTCGAACCCGTCGGCGGTGAGGCCGGAGCGCAGGTACTTCGCCGTATCGGCCTTCGCGACGGCGGCCGGTGCAGTCTGGAAGCTTCGACAGAGTCGTGGTTCGGCAGTACTCATCTGAATTTATTGTTCGTGGTTTAGGGTCGTGTATCGTTCAGTCGGTCTGGTCGGATCGCTTGCGGATGAGCGCGGTCCGGGTGCCGGAGTAAACCGGCCGGCGTTTTTGATTGTACGCGACGTGTTGAAAACGGACCGTCCCGGCAACCGTCGACGAATCGGTCTCAGCCCGTTCGGCCATCCCGTCGCCCCCGCTCCGTGAGCCACTGGCGCGCTCGACCGCCGTCGAGTCACGGGCATCCAGCACGCGTGTAAACGAGTAGATTGTATCGTCCGATTCCACGAAGGCGTGAAATCGCTCGTCATCGAACCCGCGTTCGCGGTAGGTGGCCTCGTCCGAGCGGGCGTGCCCGAGCGCGATGGAGCGAGTCACGTCACCGTAGGCGACGACGTCGCCGGAGGGCGAATCGGCCATCGCGTCCGCGTTGTGGTGTTGTTTCGCCGTGTTGAGCGTGGAAAGTGGCAGTTGCGCGAGCGTCACGTCGTCGATCGTCCGCCCGCGATCGTGCTGGTAGGCCACGGTGCCCTCGTGCTCAGCCGCCACGTCGAGTGCAGCGACGAAATCCTCGAAATACGGCCCGTCGGGCGTCAGAAACGGACCGGCCGAACTGACTGGATCGGCCGTTTCGTCCGCTGCGGAGTCGGTCGAACCGTGGTTCTCTACGTCGGTATCGTCCGCCGATTCTCTCGGGATCATGTTGGTGCGCTCGTACGTACACAGGACGGCCCCGGTGTCGGTATTTCGACCCCGCGTCCGCCAAGTGACGATCGCGTACGCGGGCCGGGACCGCGAACGCTCGACGGACAGGACCTCACTTTCGACTGACAATTCGGTTCCGGGGGACACCGCGGGCTGAGGGAAGCTGACGTCGGTCCGACCGAGAAAGTACCCGCCCTTCTCGCTCAGGTCCTCGACCGTCGCTCCCAGCGTCGCCGCAAGCAGGTAATCCGGGTGGATCGGCGGTTCCTCGTACCCGCGATCGGCAGCCACCTCGGCTCGCCAGAAGGCCGGATCGTAATTGAGCGTCTGGCTCATCCACAACTCGTTGCCCCAGGCGGCGAGTCGGAGCCCGGGTTTATGCTCGATCACGTCGCCGACCGCGAAATCCTCGGCATAATTACCCTTCTCCAGCGTCTCCGTCTCGTCGAGGACGGTCCCGAACGTGTCGGGATCGGTCCAGTCGGTCATGGACGAGCCCCTCGGGTCGACGACGTCTTTCTCCGCGCGATCGTCCGTCGCATTTCGTTTTCGACGATCGAGTACCCCGCGTTGAATCCCATCCCCGGTTTCGCGAGCACCTGTGCCGGAGCCGTCGCCAGGGCGACGTGGGCGCACGAGCGTGCCGAGGTCGCCGTCTCGTTGCACGTCCCACCGAGGTACGCGGCCGTCTCCGTTCCATCACAGTACGTTACGGCCCTGGCACTCCGATGGATGCCACCGAGGTCCGGCGTCTTTATCTGGACCAGGTCCGCTGCAGCGGCGTCGACGAACGCGCGAACGTCCGCGAGTGTGTTACACCACTCGTCCGCGACCAGTTCGACCTCGACGGCTGCCGCATCGAGTGCATCCCGGAGCGTCGCCATCGCGTGAAGCTGGGCGTCACGACTGCCGGCATCCATCGGCCCCTCGATCTGTAGCGAATACGGTTCGGCAGCTGCTTCGAGCGACTCGACGTACTCGACTACCTCGGACCGGTCGTACGGCTCCCCGAAACAGGCGCCGAGCAGTCCGTAGACGTCGACGTGAAACGTCGGCTCGTAGTCGGTCGAGCCGATCTCACCCACTCGAGATGACAGCCACTCCAGGTACGATCGCAGGCCGGATCCGTCAACGCCGAACGATTCCATGCTGTTGAACAGTCCGTGCGGGAGGACCGGGACCTCGGTGAGCAACATCTTCTCAGCGTTACGATATCGCATCGCACCGGATTGACCGAAGATCGGGATCGGCGTCGCCGTCGGAACCGTCCCCACGCACTCCGCGAGAACGTCCGCCATCGTGGTGCGTCGGGCGACGGCCGCGGCGGCACACAGCGCCTGGGAGACACCGTATCGAACCGCCGAGTGAATGAGATTGCCGTCCACGCGGAGTGATTCCAACTCGTCGACGTTGTTCTGGAACGATTCGGCCGATCGACCGACGAGGGCCTCCGCGACCGGGCCCTCGACGAGCGACCGGTGTTCGGTCGGTTCGAACAGCGGATCGCGACCGCCAGCGCCGCTGTACTGAACGGCCGCACAGTCCCCCCTGACGGCCGTCCCGTCCGCGAGTTCGATGGTCACCATCAGGCACTCGCCCGCCTCCCGGATTCGATCGAACCCGGCGGTCTGCGGTTCGCCTTCGTAAACGAATCCGTCTCTCGACGCACCGTCAGTGATCGCTCGCTGATCGTCGACGAAAAACCCTGAAACCCCCGGCGTGGCGTGGACGTCGTCGATCATCATCGCTGGGTACCACCAGTCTGCTCGGTGTCGGTCGGGCGGCCGATGAGCCTTCCGTTGCTGATTGCGTCCACGTCGTCGGCGACCATGCGAAACGACTGCGATCGGTTCTCCGTCTCGGCCCGTCGTTCCAGTCGAGCGGCGTGGATCTCCCTGATATCCGAATCGAGAGCAAGGTCACCGCAGTCGAACAGTTGGACCCGGCCGTCGTCGTCACGAGCGGGGAGGACGGCGCCCTTCGCGCTATCGCTCGGCGCGAACGGCACGTCCAATGCGCCCGAGTCGAAGGCCGCGACGGCCCCCCTCGCGACGTCCCCGTCGCCGTGCTCGAAGACTGCGTCCATCAGACACCGCGTTTCACGTTCGATCAGCGCCTGTTCGTCCTCGATTCCGTCGATGTCGATGCGTTGTTCGATGGCCATGTCGATGAGCTGTCTCGTCGTCCGCAAGCCGGCCGCGTTCGCTTCCTTCGTCGGAACGCCGCTGAACTCCTGTGGCGACTTGGTTATGACCTTGTCCGGGCGGGCGATCGCTGCCGTCATCGCTCCCAGTCCGATGACCCCGTTCGCCCGGGCCTCGTCCGGCGGGAACCCGCCCATCCACTCGTGGAAGACGGTCGTCACGCACACCTCGTCGGGCAGGTACGACTCCCCGAGGTGGCGAAGCGCCCGGAGAGCGGCAACGTCCTGGACGACGTTCCCGACCTGACCGTAGCCGAGCGTCAGCGACCGGACGCCCTGCGTCGCTGCGAGCAAACCCTCGATCAGCATGACGGTGATCGCAATCGAAGGTGGAACGAGCGTGCCGGTCAGCGGACCGAACGGTTCCCGGTTGATCCGAACCCCGTGTTCGGTGTAGAGGCCGGCGAGTCGGTCGACGAATTGCCAGTGTTCGATTGTCGTTGCCAGGTCGTGTCGGTTAGTGTAGGGAATGTTGTACGAGATCGGGCCACCCTCGAAGCTCTGAAACCCACCCGCGAAGGTGACTGCGGCGAGCAACCTCGCGTCCGGCGTCCCGTGACGGACCTCGACCGGAGCGTCCACGGCCTCGATCAGTGTCCGGCAACCGTCGACGCCGTGATTGACCGCTGGGAAGCCATTCAGCGTCGGGGCGTCCGCATCGCTGGCCCGATCCAGTCCCACCTGGGCCTTCTCGTACTCGTTGTCCCTGGTGTAGGAGTCGATCGTGGTCGGCAACAGGTCCGCACCCCCGCGTTCGTGGAGGTATCCGAGCAGCTCGATCTGCTCCTCCAGACGGGCGACGCCAGCCCGGGGTTGTAAGAGCGGCTGGTCGGCCGTTTCGAGGACCGTCGCAAATTGCTTCGCGGGCGGCAGCGACTGGTGGAACGCGATCGCTCCCTCGAAGTCCACGTCGGCACCGGTCGACCAGTTCGACCGGACGTCAGCGTCGATTCGTTCCAGTTCGTTCGATGAGATGCGTTCGTCTTGGATCATCGAGGCGATCACGAACGCAACGTGAGTCGATCGGGCTCGGTCATCGAGACGTTCAGGTCCCTGCGGAGCGCGACGACCGCCTCCGCCGGGTCCGTCTCCGCGTCGAACACCCGATCGAACCCGAGTGACTCGAACGTCTCCCGGGTCCGTTCGAAGTCGTCCTGGCCCACGGTGAGGTTGCCACCGATGTAGGTAACGGCCTCGACGCCGGCCGCCTCCAGCCGGTCGTGAAAGCCCTCACAATCCTGTTCGGCGTGACCGTACAGGGAAGACACCAGAATCGCGTCGGCTCCGTTCTCACACGCAGCTTCGGTGAACTCCGACTGTGAGCACTGAACACCGAGATTTCGGACCTCGAACCCTGCTGCGTCGAGGGCCCGTTCGAGTATCGTCACGCCGACGACGTGCGCGTCGGAGCCGATCACTCCAAGTACGACAGTTGGCTGCATGGGTGAGGAACCATGATAGATTTCGGTTTAAACTTAATGGTTTATCATGATATAACGCCTTATACGCCATTCAATGTGACACTATCCCATATTCACAGTTCTGAGCGTATCGTCGTACGGTCGAATCGGTCCAAACAGTCCGAGGCAGCGATTGCCAGCGCGTTAGCGGTAGTAAAGATTAACACGATCTTCGAAATACGCGAGGGCATGGGAGCCCTCTCGGACGTTCGCGTCGTGGACCTGACCCAGGTGCTGGCCGGACCGTACTGTACGATGTTGCTCGCGGACATGGGCGCGGACGTCGTCAAGGTGGAGCGACCCGGCGGAGACCTCATCCGGTCGAGTCCACCATACCTCGTCGATCCCGACGAGGAACCCTACGGTGGGTACTTCCAGAGCGTCAATCGCGGAAAGCGAAGTATCGAACTCGATCTCGCCGACGACGCCGACCGCGATACGTTCCTCGAACTCGTCGAGATCGCCGACGTCGTCGTCGAAAATTACCGTGCCGGGACGATGGAGTCGTTCGACCTGGAGTACGAGCGCCTCGTCGAGCGAAATCCGGCACTGATCTACGCGTCGATCCGAGGGTTCGGAGATCCGCGTACCGGCGAAACGGAACGGCAGGGCCAGCCATCGTTCGACATCATCGCCCAGGCGCTCGGTGGCGTCATGGAGATAACCGGCGAGGCGGACGGACCACCGATGAAGGTCGGCCCGGGAATCGGTGACCTGTTCACCGCCACGCTGAACTGCGTCGGAATCCTGGGTGCGCTGCACCACCGCGAGCGAACTGGTGAGGGTCAGTACGTCGACACAGCGATGTACGATTCCATGCTCAGCATGACCGAACGGGCGATCTACCTCCAGTCGTACGAGGGCCAGCCCCCTAATCGTCGTGGAAACGCACACCCGACGCTCTTTCCCTACAACGCGTTCGAGGTTGCGGACGGATACGCCGTCGTCTCGGCGTTCGGAACGAACCACTGGCGGGCGCTCTGCGAAGGAATCGATCGGCCCGACCTCGCCGACGAGTACCCGCGCCCGGCGGACCGACTGGCCAGTCGGGAGGAGATCCACGCCGAACTCGCCGATTGGATGGCAGACCACGCCATCGACGACGTGCTCGATCGGCTCCATGGCGAGGTTCCTGTTGCTCCCGTCCAGGATACTGAAGCGATCTTCGACGACCCTCACGTTCACGACCGAGAGATGCTCCACGAGGTCGAACAGCCTGGAACGGACGAAACCGTCGCGATCGCCGGGAGCGCTATCAAGATGACCGAGACCAGTTCCGAACCGAGCGGTCGCGCCCCGCTGCTCGACGAACATCGCGAGGAGATTCTCGCCGAGCTCGCCGCACAGGATCAGGCGATCCGGGAGTGACCGGACCGACTTCGAAGGTAACGTTTTTGCGTCCACCGGCGAGAATCCCGGTATGGACTGGTCACACGACCCCGATGGCGATGAGGGAAGCGAGGGTCGCCGCAAGTACGACATGGCGGTGATCGCCAAGAAAGTCGACGAAGACGATGACTTCCCGCTCGACCGGGACGCCTTCGTCGACGAGTACGGAGACGCTCCGATCAGGGTCAACCACCAGCGCGTCGTTTCGCTTGCGGATATCTTCGAGTACGTCGAACCCGCGGAGTTCGAAACGATGGTCGACATGCACAGAGCAGTTGGTGACGCCATGCGAGCCGGTGACTTCTGGGACTATCACCCGGTAGGTCTAAACCCCGAGCGCAAGTCCGCGTAGACGGGATTCGTCGGGGTCGTGTCGGTCACACTCGATGCGAGCGCCCCCTCACGTGCACGATCGAGGCACCTCCATCACGAATCTGGATTGCGTATCACTTATAAGATGTCAGTGGCTCATCTCAGCTATCGTGACGAATACGCAGGTAACGCTCGTTCAAATCGACAACTACGGCCCGTGGACGGTCACACCGGAACCACGACGTGAAGCGGACCTCCAGACACTCCAGTCGCGTCTCTATGCGGACGTCTCGCAGTTCGTCGGCGCCAGGGATGGCTACGTCTTCTTCACTCGCTTCGACAACATGATCGCCGTCACGAACGGGCTCGACATGACTGACCATCGACTACTCCAGGAATCGATCGACAATCGGTATCCGGTCACGCTCAGCCTCGGTATCGCCACCGGACGGACACCCGTGCTGGCGCTCGAAGACGCTACGGCGCGTATTCAGGACGCCGGCAGTGCACAGGACGAACACCGTCGAGAGATACTCGAGGGACGCATCATTGACGACGCACATCGCAGTGACGTTGACGTCCAGATCGCCCACTTCGACGTCGTCGACGCGACCGGCGAGTACACCGACCAGGTCG
>SLIS01000177.1 GCA_007135505.1 Halovivax sp. | reverse complement strand
GTCCTGTTGCCCCACGAGCAACGCCAGGAGGTCATCGACCAGCTCAACGAGACCCTCGACGCGCCGTACTCGATCCAGAACGAGCAGGCGCTGGATCCGGAGAGCGAGTTCTACATGGATCGGTTGCTCGCCCAGTACGACGACGACCTCAAGGCGGTCCTCGAGAATCACGTCGAGATCGTGCGTCTCGTCGCGGACGAGAACAAGCGCCAGTGTCTCGAGACGTTCGAACCGAAGGACAAGAAGAACCAGGACGAAACGGAGCTAACCGGCGACGTCAACTACTCGAAAATTGCCGTCTACGGGGAGAGCGATCCACGTGCGTTCGACTTCTCGGGTGCATTCTGCAACGCCAATCGCGGTATCTTCTCCGGCGAGGAGTTGCTGAAACTTCAGCGGGAGTTCCTCTACGACTTCCTGCACGCGACCCAGGAACAGACGATCAAGCCGAAGAACAATCCGCGGATCGACATCGACCAGGTGATCGTCGGTCGGACGAACATGCCCGAATACAAGGACAAGAAGGGCGACGAGAAGATGGAGGCGTTCAACGACCGCACCAAGCGGATCGACTTCCCGTACGTCCTCTCCTACGAGGACGAGGCACGTATCTACGAGAAGATGCTAGAGAACGCCGACGTCCCCGACATCAACGTCGAGCCACACACGCTGGAGATGGCGGGTCTCTTCGGCATTCTCACCCGGATCGAAGAGCCCGACAGCGACCGGATCGACCTCCTCTCGAAGGCCAAAGCGTACAACGGCGAGATCGACGAGAGCGAGGACGTCGACGTCAAGAAGCTACGGGAGCAAGCGGATCAGGTCGCCGAGATCGGTGAGGGGATGTCGGGCGTCTCGCCCCGGTTCATCGGCGACGAAATCGCCGAGGCCATCATGGACTCGAAACACCGTGGCCGCGAGTACCTCTCCCCGCTGACCGTGTTCACGTTCTTCGAGGAGAACGTCGAGCACCACGGCTCGATCCCGGAGGCACAGTTCGAGACGTACTACCGATACCTCGAACGCGTTCGCGAGGAGTACCGCGAGCGAGCGATCGAGGACGTCCGCAACGCGCTGGCCTACGACGTCGAGGAGATCCAGCGCCAGGGCGAGAAGTACATGGACCACGTGATGGCCTACATCGACGACGCGACCATCGAGGACGAACTCACCGGACGCGAGCAAGAACCCGACGAGACGTTCCTGCGCGCGGTCGAGGAGGAACTCGACATCCCGTCCGATCGCAAAGAGGACTTCCGCCAGGAGGTCTCCAACTGGGTTTCGAGACGCGCACGCGAGGGCGAGGCGTTCGACCCGACGGACAACGAGCGACTGCGTCGTGCCCTCGAACGCAAACTCTGGGAGGACAAGAAGCACAATATCAACTTCTCGGCGCTCGTCAGCGCCGGCGAGATCGACGACGACGAGCGATCGGCCTGGATCGACGCGCTGGTCGAGCAGGGATACTCCGAACCGGGTGCCAAGGAGGTGCTCGAGTTCGCCGGCGCCGAGGTCGCCAGGGACGAAATCGAGGAGCAATGAGCCGCGGAACCGACTACGTCTCCGCGGCGGATCGGACCCTCGAAGAGACCTACGAGGAGCCGACGAGTCTCGAGGCGTTCGTCGACCACCTCTTCGAACAGCCGTCCGTTGGTGCACACGCCTCGAAGTACCTGCTCGACGCCATCGAGGCGGCGGGCACCCGAACGGTGCTCGAAGAGGGCGACGTCCGGGAGCGCTATCGCTTCTTCGACGATCCGTACAACGACGGCGAGCACGCCGTCCTGGGAAACACGAAGGTGCTGAACGCCTTCGTCGACGACCTTCGCTCGATCGCTGCCGGCCACGGGAAAGAGGAGACACTCATCTGGTTCGAGGGGCCGACGGCGACGGGCAAGTCGGAGTTCAAGCGCTGTCTTATCAACGGACTGCGGGAGTACTCGAAGACGTCCGCCGGTCGCCGTTACACGATCGAGTGGAACGTCAGGACCGCGACGGCGGAGGATCGGAGCCTGAGTTACGGCGTCGATCCGTCCGCGACGGACGACGAGCACTGGTTCGAGAGTCCCGTTCAGACCCACCCGCTTTCCGTCTTCCCGGACGACGTCCGTGAGGACCTGCTGGACCGGCTCAACGCCGAGACCGACGACCACGTACCGCTCCGGATCGACACTCGACTGGATCCATTCTCCCGCGAGGCGTACGACTTCCTGGAGGAGCGCTACCGCAGACAGGGATCCGACTCCCTGTTCTCGGCGATCACCGACGAGAGTCACCTCCGCGTGAAGAATTACGTCGTCGACGTCGGCCGGGGAATCGGCATCCTCCACGCGGAGGACGACGGGACCCCGAAGGAGCGACTCGTCGGCTCCTGGATGCACGGCATGCTCCAGGAACTCGACTCGCGCGGGCGGAAGAACCCGCAGGCGTTCAGCTACGACGGCGTCCTCTCACAGGGCAACGGCGTCCTGACGATCGTCGAGGACGCCGCACAGCACGCCGACCTGTTGCAGAAGCTGCTCAACGTCCCGGACGAGCGGACCGTCAAATTAGACAAGGGAATCGGGATGGACGTCGATACCCAGTTGCTGATCATCTCGAATCCCGACCTCGAGGCCCAGCTCGACCAGCACGCCGATCGAAACGGGATGGATCCGCTGAAGGCGCTGAAACGACGGCTGAACAAGCGACGGTTCCACTACTTGACCAACCGCTCGATGGAAGCCGAGCTCATCCGCCGCGAACTGACCAACGAGACCTCGGTCTGGACGACGACCGATCCGGACGAACTCGCCGAGATGGTTCGCCAGCCGCTCTCGATCTCGATCAAGGACGAGAGCGAGAGGGTCCGGGAGCGAGAGCTGGCCCCGCACGCGATCGACGCCGCCGCCCTGTACGCGGTCGTCACCCGACTCGCCGTCGAGGACCTGCCGGCCGAACTCGATCTGGTCGAGAAGGCCCTCGTGTTCGACCAGGGCTACCTGCAGATCGGCGATAGCCACCGGGAGAAGGACGATTTCGACTTCGCGGACGACGCGCCGGACGGTACCCACGGCATCCCGGTGACCTACACGCGGGACGTGATCGCCGAACTGCTGCAGGAGACTCGCGACCGACACCACCCGGACCTCGACGTGGAGAACGTCGTGATGC